>JAZSID010000137.1:0-5040 GCA_045533625.1 Acutalibacteraceae bacterium
GTTATTCTCTGCACCATTCCCACAGAACCTTTTGCCATAAATTACACTTCCCCTTCCTTTGAATAATCTGCCGAAACTTCAAGAACATCGGCGGTAACCTGACTCTGACGCTTGCGGTTTATTTCCGTTTCAAGTTGAGCGCTGTATTCGCACGCGGTATCGTATGCACTGCGCATTGTTGTCAGCGTTGCTGCCTGATCAGCGAGTGCGATTTCAAGTATTTTTTTATAAAGAATTGAAATCAGGATTTTTTCGGCAGTTTGGCTTATAACAGTTTGCTTATCGGGAACAAACAAAGGCTCTTCGCATTCTGCCGATTCTTTATCAGGTGTAAACAAATCCTCGCATACGGGGCTTTGCTTCATCATGTTCTGATATTGAGAATATATGATTTTCACTGAAGATATTTTTCCGTTTTCCATCAGTTTCCTGATATTGTCAAAAAGTCCGCACGCATCCTGATATGACGGTATATCGGAAAAAATATATGATTTGCTGTAAGAAATTTTTTTGCTGTCAAGATAGTCCTTACCTTTTTTACCGCAGCAAAGAATAACGGGCTCGGTTTCTTGTTTGCGAAAAATATTCTCAAAAAACGAGATGAGTTCTGTATTGAAACTTCCGCACATTCCTTTGTTTGAAGTCATAACAATGTATAAAATCGGCGCGTCGGGATTTTTAACCGAAAAAACAGAGTTGAAATCCTTGCGGTAATTACGGTACATACGGTTGCATTGCTCTTCGTATTTTTCATAATCCGAATAGAGAGCGGAAAGTTTTGAATATTTGACCGTAGAAGCCGTTTTCATTGCCTGGGTAAGTTTTCGTGTTGAAAGAATTACCTGCAGTTTCTTTTTAAGATTTTGTATCGTGGGCATAATCAGAACCTCTCGGTGAATTCAGCAATAACTTTATCAAGTTCCTGCCTGAGGGTATCATCCAATTTTTTTGAGTTCTTGATTTTAAGAAGAACAGATTCCTTTTCGTTCTCAAAGAAGCGGAAAAGTTCTTTTTCAAATCTTTCCATATCTTCAACGGCAATATTCTTTGTGTATCCTTCGCTGACGGCATAGATAAGAACGGCTTGCAGTTCATCCGCAACAGGGGCATATCTTCCTTGCTTGAGAGCCTCTGTGAGGCGTTTGCCCGAATCGAGAGTTGCTTTTGTTGCGTCGTCAATATCAGAACCGAACTGCATGAATTCGGCAAGTTCTCTGTACTGAGCAAGTCTTGTGCGAAGACTTGCGGAAATCTTTTTCATAACGGGTTTCTGCGCTGCACCGCCGACTCGGGAAACCGAAAGGCCGACATTTACGGCAGGTCTCTGACCTTCATTGAAAAGTTCTGCATCAAGGAAAATCTGTCCGTCGGTGATTGAAATAACATTAGTGGGAATATATGCGGATATATCACCTGCAAGGGTCTCAACTATGGGAAGAGCGGTGATTGAACCGCCGCCGAGTTCATCGGAAAGATGAGCCGCTCTCTCGAGAAGTCTTGAATGAAGATAGAATATATCGCCGGGATATGCCTCACGGCCTGACGGACGGTGAAGCAGAAGCGAAAGTTCGCGGTAAGCAACGGCGTGCTTTGAAAGGTCGTCATAGACTATGAGTACATCTTTTCCTTCATACATAAAGTGTTCAGCCATTGCCGAACCCGAAAAAGGTGCAATGTACTGAAGCGCTGCCGAGGAAGAAGCAGGCACTGCAATAATGGTTGTATATTCCATCGCTCCCTTTGACTGAAGTTTTTCTTTGATTTCAGCAACGAGAGTTTCCTTCTGACCGATTGCAACGTAAATGCAGATTGTGTTTTTGCCCTTCTGGTTGATAATTGTATCAACGGCAATGGCGGTTTTACCCGTCTGTCTGTCGCCGATGATGAGTTCTCTCTGTCCCTTACCGATAGGAACAAGAGCATCAATCGCCTTTATACCGGTATGCAAGGGTGAGTTTACGGGAGAACGGTCAAGGATTGAGGGCGCTTTATATTCAATGGGTCTTGTGCTTTTATAAGGAAGATAGCCCATTGCATCAATGGGATTGCCGAGAGCATCAACAACTCTGCCCAGAAGGCATTCGCCGACGGGAACGGATGCTATTGTGCCGACTCTTCTTACACGGCTGCCCGATTCGATATTGGAAAATTCGCCGAAAATAACACAGCCGATTCTGTTCTGCTGAATATCGAGAACCATTCCCGTTTCACCGCATTCAAATTCAACAACCTCGCCGTACATAATATCGGCAAGACCGTCCATCCAGCAAATGCCGTCCGAAACCGTCATAACACGGCCCAACTGATATTTATGAATCTGCGGTCTGAATTCTTCGGCTTTCTGCGTGAATTCCTGGATGAGAAGTCCTACGGTGTCGTCATCCATAATCGGCTCATGGTTCATATTTTTTTCAAAGTGATAAAGTTCTTCACTTACCGTACCGTCATAAACGGTATCGCCTATACGAAGTTTAAGACCGCCTATAAGAGAGGAATCTTCAAGCACCCAAAGAGACGTTTTCCCTCCCACGCTTTCAAGAAGTTCCGTTGTTGCCTTATCAACCTTTTCAACAATCTCTTTTTCAAGGGGGAATGCTGATGTGAGGGTAACATAAAGAACGTCATGGTGCTTGAGATAAGCCATGTCGCCGGGGGTGAGGCAAATTTCCGAAAGTATGGTATCGATTACCTGACTGTCGAGGGATTTGATTTCATTTGCATATTTTTCATAGGAGAAAAGTTTGATTACATTTTCTTTCATAACGTAGAAGAGTTCTTTTCGCGCATCCTCGATCATCTGACGGTGGATTTCGCTGTATTCTCTTTCACCGAAAGCATTTATTGAAGCAATTTTTTCTTCCGTTTGTGTTTTTATCTTCAGAATTTCTTCGTCGAGAACATCTTCGGAAGATTCTTCGGAAACTGATTCAAAAACGGGCATTTCAAGCCTTTCGATTTCTTCTGCTTCATCAAGTTCCTTGTTAATCTTTTCAAGTCGGCCGCCGAATATGCGCTTTACGGTTTTTCTGCCTGCAAGAACCAGAATAACAAGAAGAATAATAAAATTAATTATTACATATTGTATTTGCATAACACATCATATCCTATGCGAGATAATATTTTTCGCAAACAAAGCCGCCGCTGTCTCCATTTTCGGAGCAACGGAATAAACGATTTTGTCGTGTTCGTCAGTAATGCCTTCTCTGTATTTCTGAACATCGGCAATGCATTGTCTTTGTGCGGTTTCGATTTCTTTTTTGCTCTGAAGTTGTAATTGCTCAAGTTTTTGTTTTCTTTCTTTTCTGGCTTTTTCTTCCGCCAGAGTTTTTTCTTTTTCTGCCTGATTTTTATGCTCAAGAATACACTTTTCAATATCTTCTTTCTTCTTTGAGGCAGCCTGTATTTTTTCGCGGCGGCTGTCCATTATTTTAAGAAGCGGAGTGAAAAGCAGGTTCTTGAGTATTACCGTAAGAATCAAAAAGCAAATTACAGTCCAGACCATAACGGATGGCTGAATATTCATAATTTACTCCTCAGATTTTTGAAATAAGCATAAATGCGATAAGAAGTCCGTAAATTGTGAGCGCTTCCATAAGTGCAAGAGAAATGATGAGTGTTGAACGGATATCCTTTGCGGCGTCAGGCTGACGGGCAATGCTCTCCATTGCTGCTTTTGCTGTTATACCCTGACCGATTGAGGGGCCGAGTGTGCTGATTGCGATTGCGATTGCCGCTGCGATTGCGATGATTGATGAATTAGTCATATTAATTACTCCTTAGATATAAAAATTTTATTCTGTAACCTCGTCAAGATAAATTGAAACGAGCATTGTGAATACCATTGCCTGCAAAGCGCAGAAGAGCAGAGAAAGCACCATCATTACCACCGGAGCACCAATGGGGAAGATATGGTAAAGTTCCTCTGTAACAGTTTCTTCGCCGAAAATGTTGCCGTAAAGTCTCAGCGCAAGAGATGCCGGCTTGATTATTTCATCAAGCACAAGAAGCGGCAACATAAAGAACATCGGTTTAACAAAATGTTTAAAATAATGCTTTGCGTTGTGTCTTATACCTGAAATCTGTAAAAACAGGAATGTTACAACACCGAGCGCCGCCGTAACAGAAAGCGATGCCGTCGGGGCTTTTACATAATCTGTCAGACCCACTCCGGGAATCAATCCCGAGTAGTTCGAGAAAATAATAAAAATAAAGAGAGATGCAAGAAAAGTAAAATATTTTCTTGATTTCTTTTTGCCGAGAATATCAGAAAAGAAATTGTCAAGATATTCAATACCGGTTTCAATTATGTTCTGAAATTTTCCGGGCCTTTCTTTGAGATTCTTTTTCACAATCAGCGAAAGCAATGCGATAACCAAAAGCATTATCCACATTGTGATAACCTCGCCGGTTACATCAAGAATCCCGAAAAGACTGATAATAACCTCTGATTTTTCACCCATCGGTCTTATCCTCCCTTTCTGTTTTCTTTGTTTTTATCGTGTCATTAAGCAATAAAAGTTTCTTTGTGAAGAAAAACATAGGCACCGTCATTCCTGCTACCGCACCAACAAGAAGATATGCAAGATCAGCAATCTGTGTTTTTGAACCGATGAAATATACCAAAACAAGATATGCCACCTGCAGAATCTGACGGATAACAAATGAGCCCGAGTATTTTTCGGGAGATTTTAAAAGCACTTTTTTTGAGAAAATATAGTTTGCAAAGGCTATCAAAAGGCCGACCGCCGCCGCAATAACAGCGCCGATAATGTTTGCAATCATATAATCACCGACTTATTTATGATTTTAAGGTTATTATAGCACTTAGTTTACTTTTTTCAATAGTAACTTTTCATATTTTGTATGGTGTTTATTGCGCTTGGTTTTTGTGGAAACAACCACAAAGGGCTGTCTCACGAATGAAGTGAGGCAGCTCCTTTTGTCTGTGAACTGTTATTTGAAAATCAATTGGTTATTTTCTCTTTTTCTTCGTGATTTTTGCGGCTTTTGATATCCTTTGCAAAAAGAGTTTTGAATATG
>JAZSID010000097.1:0-8711 GCA_045533625.1 Acutalibacteraceae bacterium
TGGAACATCCTCAATATTTACTTTATTAACTATTAATGCAGAGTAAGCAAAACAACAGAGGGAAAGCAACTTGCTTTCCCTCTTATTTTGTGTTATTCTTATATCGGTGATGAAAATGAAAACAGTATTGATAACGGGTGCTTCCCGCGGTATAGGCAAAGCCTGTGCCATAGCCTTTGCAAAGGAAGGCTACGGTGTGGCCGTAAATTATAACAGCAGTGAGGAAGCAGCAGTCAAAATTAAAGAAGAAATTTCAGCTCTCGGAGCAAAATGCGAAATATATAAATGCGACGTCAGTGACAGCGAAGCAGTCTGCGCTATGGTTAGTGCAATAGAAAAGGATTTCGGCAGCATAGACGTTCTTGTTAACAATGCAGGTATTGCACAGCAGAAGCTTTTTGACACCATAACCGACGAGGATTTTGACAGAATATTCGGCGTGAACACAAAGGGCGTGTTCAACTGCTCAAGAGAAGTCAGCAGAATTATGCTCAGAAACCACACAGGCAGTATCATAAACGTTTCCTCAATGTGGGGAACTCTCGGTGCTTCCATGGAGGTTCACTATTCCGCGTCAAAGGCGGCAGTTATCGGTATGACGAAGGCTCTCGCCCGTGAGGTTGCACCTTCAGGAATTACTGTTAACTGCATAGCACCGGGAGTTATTGACACTCCTATGAACAAAGGATTTGACGAGGAAACAATCAATGCCCTCAAAGAAGAAACTCCTGTCGGCAGAATAGGCACTCCCGAAGAAATTTCAAAGGCTGTACTGTTCTTTGCAAACGACAACAGCGGTTTTATTACGGGACAGGTGCTCGGAATTGACGGCGGTTTCATATGAATTTTATATTTAATGTGCAATTTACTTAAAAGGTTCTTGATTTATACAAAAATATATGTTAAAATGCTTTTATCAATAGATAGGAGGAATCCTTTATGGCAAAGTGTCCTAAATGCGGTAAGAATCTCGCTATTACAAACATCAAACCAAATTGTCCGAGTTGCGGAGTAAACCTTTTGTATTATAAAATTGAAGAAAGACTTGAAGTTGACGCAATCAACGCGGAAATCGAGCACGCAAAGACTCAGAAGAGAATCGACAGAGTCAAGAATGCTACAATCGGCTCTCCGCTTTCAATCGTCCGTCTTGTCCTCATTCTTCTTATTGTGGGAACGCTCTTCCTTCCTTTGGCAACACTTCACACAAAGGGTCCGTTCTTTGACGACAGCGTAACTTTCAATGCTCTTGAAATCTACAACAAGGTTTCAGTAATGGACTTTGACGGTCTGTTCGGAATGTTCGGCTCACCTCTTCTCGGAAGTGCTTTCATCTTCCTTGCAGTGTCTGCAGTCACAATCGTTATCGCAGCTTTGTGTGCGCTTCTCAGCCTTGTTCTGAGCATCCTTTCAAGCTCACCCAAGGGCTTTGTAAGAAACATCACTCTTTCAAGCATCGGTATTATCGCAACAGTTGCTTCAATTGTTTGCTATAATCTGTTTATTTCAAAAATCACACCCGTTCTTCCCGGCCTTGTTGAAGGCGGAGTAGGCTTCGGTGCTTACTGTGTTATCGCAGCTTTCGTTCTTGTTATCGCAATCAACGTAATCATCAAGGTTAAGGGAATCAATGTTAAGTACAAGCAGTGCTACATCGATACAATTCCTTACGAAGTATTCGTTGAGAAGTTTGGTATTAAGAAGTATGACCTTGCAGCTGTTGAAGCAATCAAGCCTGAGTTTGATAAACTCAGAGATGAATACGACTCAAAGGACAAGAAATCAGCATAAATAATTAAAGGAGTGGAAAACCACTCCTTTTTCTTTTGGTATAAGAAAACCGTTGAAGCCGAAGCCTCAACGGTTTTAATTTTTAATTTAGATTTCAGGGATAACAACTTCAACTTCCTTGCCAAGCTCAGCTGACTTAACAATGTGGTCGATGATTGCCTGGTTGTAGAGAATCTGGCTTGTCGGAATCGGAGCCGGATCGCCGTTAGCAATTGCATCAAGGAATGAACGGCACTTCTTGTAGAAGAGACCCTTGCCCTTGTTTTCGATGAGAGGAACGATTGTTTCAACCTGCTCGCCTGCTACATCGTGGTAAATTGTCATCGGGCCTGACATTGAGCCGTTCCAGCAGTCTGTTGACGGGATTCTGAGAGCGCCTTCCTTACCGAAGATGATTGTGTCGCCCGGTGTGTCAGGATGCATTGCCCAAGAAATACGGAAGTCAAGGATGATGCCGCCTTCAAGACGAACAAAAGCTGCTGCAAAGTCTTCAACGTTGAAACGTGCTGCATCTGCAGGGTTGTTGTACTTCGGGTTTGCTCCGAAGAAACCTGATGTGTAACCTGAAACTGTAAGCGGCTTCGGATAGTCGATAGCGTTAAGAACAACGTCGAGTGAGTAACAACCGATGTCACCCATTGCGCCGATACCTGCAGTTGACTTTTCGATGAATGTGCTGTTCGGCACACCGCGTCTGCGTCCGCCGCCTGTCTGAATGTAATAGATTTCGCCAAGCTCGCCTGACTGAACAATCTTTCTTACCATCTTCATGTTTTCGTCGCCACGGGGCTGGAAGCCGATTGAAATAATCTTTCCGCTTTCCTTTTCAGCCTTCATGATTTCAACTGCTTCTTCAGTTGTAACGCACATCGGCTTTTCAAGAAGAACGTTTACACCCTTCTTAAGAGCATAAATTGAACATTCAGCGTGAGTCATATTGTATGTACAGACGCTTACTGCATCAAGGTCTGTTTCAGCATCAAGGAGTTCCTTGTGGCTCGGATAGAAACGAACGTTATCAAGCTTGCCGTCCTTGTTGAACTTCTTTGCAAACTTTTCAGCCTTACCGGGAACAAGATCAGCCATAGCAACGATATCAACATCGTCCATATCGAGGTAGCTTTCAAGGTGAGATTCTGCAATCCAGCCTGTACCGATAATACCAACCTTAAAACGTCTGCCTGTGTCAACTGCTTCTTCTTCAACAGTCTGTGTGAATTGATTTAATACTGCATCTGACATATTAAAAACTCCTTATTTATTAATTTCTTTGATATAATCAATGCTCATCTGAGCACATTCAACGGGTGTTTTTCCTAACGACGGCTGATCCTGCTCAACAACAACCCAGCTTGTTTCAGCTTTCTTACAAGCTTCAAGAATTGCGGGGAAATTCTGCACACCGTAACCGCAGGGACGGAAGCCGAATGCTTCTTCTTCCTCAGCGTCCTGTGCACCGTCATCAATACCGATAAGCTGATAAAGCTTTGCGGGCTTACCCTTACCACTCATATAGAAGTCCTTGAGGTGAACAACGGGTGCTCTTCCTGCATACTTTTCGATGTAAGCTGCAGGCTCTTCGCCGCCAACGTTTACCCAGCAGGTGTCAAGCTCTGTCTGAAGCTCGTCAGCTGAAAGTGTGCTGTAAAGAAGGTCAAGACCGTAAACGTCGCCAACCTTTTTGAATTCAAAATCGTGATTATGATAAAGGAATGTGATACCGTACTTTTTGCCGATTTCAGCAAACTTTCTGATACCCTCAACTGTTTCGTCGAAAAGCTCTGCGCCGGGGCGTCTTTCCTCAACAGCATAAGGAATTGCGATATACTTACAACCGATTTCAGCGTAGTCTGCAATCACTTTTTCGGGGTCAGCAGCAAGCTCGTCATATGCAACATGTGCAGAAATCGGAGTAAGACCGACTTCAGCAAGCAAAGCCTTGACATCAGCAGGTTTCTGCTCGAAAAGACCTGCGAATTCAACGCCGTCGTAACCCATTTCTTTTACTTTTTTGATTGTGCCTGCAAAATCTTCGCCCATAGCGTCACGGACGGAGTAAAGCTGCAATGCAACAGGAAAACTCATAACAATACCTCCCATGGTAGTTTGCTTCATTCTAACACAACGAATAATAAAATACAATATCCATAGAGAATTTTTGTGAAGATTATACGTAAATTAACTCTGAAATTATAGTGTTTGACAAAAGGAAACCAGCTCTTGTCAATGAGATTGAATTGTCCGTAACTCGCATCAAGCCCTGCTTTTCAAAAAGCCTTGCTTTTTCGAGTATTTCAGTCGGAAATTCTTTTTCATATCTGTTTGAATAGTCCGCAAAAATCAGTCCGTCACTAAGTCGCAGACGAAGCATAATGTATTCTTCCTCATCACCGCCTGCACCGTCATCAATCGGGTCTTTTCCTAGCCTGAAATATTCCATATCGCGCGGATAGAAAAACCTTTTTCCGTTAATGAATGAGTGAGCTGACGGACCGATGCCGAGATATTCCTCCGCATTCCAATATTTCAGATTATGCTTACCCTCAAAACCTTCCTTTGCAAAATTTGAAATTTCATAATGAACGAACCCGTTTTTCTCAAGCTCGTCCGCAAGAATATTATACATATCCGCCGTTGCATCTTCATCGGGAAGGTTAAACTTTTGCGCATTATTATAATAGTATGTACCCTCTTCAAGCTTGAGCATATATGCACTGATATGAGGCACGCCCGTTTCAACGCAGAAACCAATAGTTTCTTTAAGGCTTTCGGGCGTTTGGTCAGGCACGCCGAGCATAACATCGAGGGTGATGTTTCCGATACCTGCGTTTCGCGCATCGTTTATGCATTTAAGCACTTTGTCACGGTCAGCCGTCCTGCCGAGTTTTCTTCTCTCGGCATCTACCGCAGACTGCATCCCGAGAGAAATTCGGTTCACTCCCGCTTTTGCAATTGTTTCAAAAAAATCCTCTTCAACCGCTGACGGGTTACACTCAACGGTTATTTCGCCTTCGATACCAAAAAGTTCTTTCGCTCTGCGAACGATGAAAGCTATGTTTTTACCGCCAATAAGTGACGGTGTACCTCCGCCGAGGTAGAGAGTATCCGCCTTTCTGCCGAGCTTATCCGACCAACTTTCCAGACTTTCAATTACACAGGCTGTGTAATCGTCATAACCGATACGGTCCGACCGCATTGAGTAAAAATCGCAGTAAGGACATTTTGATTTACAAAAAGGGATATGAATATATAAACCAATATTTTTCATAATATCACCAAAAAAGGACAGCAAGTGAATACACCCGCTGTCCTCAGATTTTATTCATCAAGCTTAAGGACAGCCATAAACGCTTCCTGCGGAACCTCAACAGTACCGAAGTGGCGCATACGTTTTTTACCTTCCTTCTGCTTTTCAAGAAGCTTCTTCTTTCTTGTGATGTCACCGCCGTAACATTTTGCAAGAACGTCTTTACGCATTGCCTTGATTGTTTCACGGGCGATAACCTTGCCTCCAATTGCAATCTGTACGGGAATTTCAAACATCTGTCTTGGGATATGTTCCTTAAGTTTTTCCGCAATCTTTCTTGCTCTGCCGTATGCTTTTTCCGAATGTATTATAAATGAAAGTGCATCGACACCGTCACCGTTAAGAAGAACATCAAGCTTAACGAGGTCTGAGCGCTCATAACCCTTGATTTCATAGTCAAACGAGGCATAGCCCTTAGTTCTTGACTTAAGAACATCAAAGAAGTCGTAAATAATTTCATTAAGCGGAAGCTCGTATGCGATATCAACTCTGTCAGGTGTAACGTAAGTCATATCCTTGAAAACACCGCGACGTTCCTGACACAAATCCATAATCGCACCGACATATTCATTCGGAGCATAGATGTTAGCCTTTGTAATCGGCTCTTCGCTGTAAGCAATATATGCAGGGTCAGGATAGTTTGTCGGGTTGTCAATTTCAAGGACTGTTCCGTCCGAAAGGTGGATTTTATAAACAACGCTCGGAATTGTTGTTACAAGGTCGAGGTCGTACTCTCTTTCAAGACGTTCCTGAATTATTTCAAGGTGGAGAAGCCCGAGGAAACCGCATCTGAAACCGAAACCGAGAGCACCCGATGTTTCAGGCTCGAAGGAAAGAGCAGCATCATTGAGCTGAAGCTTTTCAAGCGCGTCACGAAGATTTTCATAATCGGCACCGTCTGCAGGATAAACACCGCAGAAGACCATCGGATTAACCTTACGGTAACCGGGAAGAGGCTCCGTTGCAGGATATTCCGCCGTTGTAACGGTATCACCAACGCGTGCATCGCCAACGGTTTTGATTGAAGCTGTGATGTAACCAACCTCACCTGCCGTAAGCTCCTTTGCAGATTCCATTGAAGTCGCTCTCATATAGCCGACGTCAACAACGGTGAATTCAGCACCCGTTGCCATCATCCGCATTGTGTCGCCTGCTTTGATTTTGCCGTCAACAACACGCACGTAAACAATAACACCCTTATAATTATCGTATACAGAGTCAAAGACAAGCGCACGAAGCGGCTTTGTATCGTCCGAATCAATCGGTGCAGGGATATCCGAAACAATCTTTTCAAGGACAGCTTCGATATTTTCACCCGTTTTTGCCGAAACACGCGGAGCATTCATACACTCCAGACCGATTACATCCTCAACCTCAGCAGCAACACGCTCAGGGTCAGCCGCAGGAAGGTCAATCTTGTTGATAACAGGAACGATTTCAAGGTCGTGGTCAAGCGCAAGGTATGTGTTCGCAAGAGTCTGCGCCTCAACACCCTGAGAAGCATCGACGATAAGCACCGCACCCTCACAGGCTGCAAGTGAACGCGACACCTCATAATTAAAGTCAACGTGACCCGGAGTATCAATAAGGTTAAGCTCGTACTCCTCGCCGTCTTTTGCCTTGTAGTTAAGCTTAACAGCGTGTGCCTTGATTGTTATGCCTCTCTCCTTTTCGAGATCCATATCATCAAGCAACTGCTCTGTCATATCTCTTACTGCAACCGACTCTGTTTTTTCAAGCAGACGGTCAGCAAGAGTTGATTTACCGTGGTCAATATGAGCAATTATTGAAAAATTTCTTATATTTTCCTTCTTGGTTGCCAAATTATCACCTCAGTGAAAGAATTATACCGATTTATTATATCACAAGCGGAATGATACTTCAATCAATTTATCATAAATTAAAGGTAAAATGCGTATGATATTACAAAAGTTACAAATATTATACCAGTTTGTAACCTTTTGTAACTTTTTACGTTTTGCACAAATCAGGTTGGATATTTTTCGGTTTTGGAACTTATAAAACAAGATATACGTCTTTTTATTAAAGTTCTCCCTTCAAAAAGTAAGCATTATGCACAAAAAATTAATCTTTCCTGATTTGACAAAGTGTTACCGCTTCCCTATAATGTGCAAAGTCGGCGCAAATTATTGTTCTCATTTTACGTTTTATACTGCGCCAAAGCTGGTTTTCAGCTTATGAAAAGGAGTTTATTCTGATGAATACTATTAAAAAATTCGGCAAGGCAATGCTTAAATCGAAAGCAAAGCTTATTATGCTTGTTGTGATTGCAATTCTTTGCTCTGCAACAATCTACGCTGCCGCTGCCAACTCAGACACAGTTACGCTTGTAATCGACGGTGAAACAACACGTGTTATCACAATGCGTGACACAGCTGAAGAAATCCTTGCTCAGGTCGGCGTTGAGGTAAGTGAAAACGACGTGCTTGACCTCGCTGATTTTGAAAGCAAGTCAATTATCCGTCTTCACAAGTCACACAGCTTTACAGTTGCCGATAACGGTGCTGACGCTGTCAGCTATGAAGGCAAAGGTACAGTTGCCGAAGCACTTGAGCAGAACGGAATCACAATTAACGAAGGTGATGTTCTTAACTGTTCTCTCGAAGACCGTATCGCGGACACACCCGAAATCGTTATCACACGTGCTTTCGAAGTCAAAATCGTTGCAGACGGTGAAACAAAGGCAATCAAAATTGCAGGCGGTACTGTAAGCGATGCGCTTGATAAGGCTGTTATCACAATCGACGATGACGACGAGATTTCCAAGCCTCTTGATACAGAACTTGAAGCTGATTTACTCATCAAGATCACAAGAGTTGACTATAAGACAAAGACAGAAACAGTTGAAATGAACTTCAAAACTGTCACAAAGAAGTCAGCCACAATGTACACTGACCAGGCAAAGATTGAAACAAAGGGCGTTAAAGGCGTTCAGACAATCACATATCAGGAAAAGTACGTTGACGGTGTTCTTACTGAATCAGTAGCAACAAGCTCAGTTGTTGAAAAAGCTCCCGTAGATGAAGTTAAGACCGTCGGCACAAAGAAGCGTGTGGGTGCAATCCCGGGCGGCGGTTACGTTCTTCCGAACGGCAAGAAGACAATCTCTACTCTTACTCCCCCGTCATCACTTCAGCTTGACGGAAACGTTCCTGTTTCTTACAAGAAAAAGATTGTCGGCACAGCTTCAGCATACAACTGCGGTACACATACAGCAACAGGTAAAAGAGTAAGACCCGGTTACATCGCTGTTAACCCCAAGCAGATTCCTTACGGCACAAAGATGTGGATCGTTTCAAACGACGGCAAGTATGTTTACGGCTATGCTTCAGCTGAGGATACAGGCGGATTCACAAAGTGGACCGGCAGCCGTGCTACACTTTGCGACCTTTACTTCCCGAATCAGTCTTCAATGTATGCATTCGGCAGAAGAACAGTTACAATTTATATTCTCTGAGTTTAAGAGTACGGTTTCAACCGTACTCTTTTCTGTTTACTTTTTAAAACTATTATTGTATAATAAGCTTATTAATTTTCGGTTGGTGAATTATGAAAATTCTGAAAAACATCAGAGAAAACAAAATATTTTTCA
>JAZSID010000073.1:0-43868 GCA_045533625.1 Acutalibacteraceae bacterium
GATCAAACTCTCTAAAAATTATATCTAAACACCACTTAGGCGTTTAAACCATTCTTAGAGCTTAATCGCTCATTTCGTCATTCACTGACTAATTAATTTAAATCTCGTTTCCGAAATCTCTGTTAAAGTACGTTTTGCATCTCTCGCAAAACTCAGAAATCTTTTCAGGGTTTTCTTTCATCGTTGTTTAATTTTCAAAGTGCTTACCTGCTATCCAAGAGCTATTGCCCTCGCGACAGCTTTGACATTATATCAAACCACCCCTCCTTTGTCAACACTTTTTTTAAAAAAATTCAAACTTTTTTCTGCTTCGTTCAACTTCACCGGGTGTTTTGTTGAAAAACAACATAAATTTCAAAAATCCTGATAATTATTGTTCTTAATGTATACTAATCACCATTAATCCGCCTGTTTTATCCTTTCCCTGCGGAAAATTTTTCTATCCAAGTGTTGACAACCTGAGTGTGATATGCTATTATGCAAGTGTGATATCACAGGTAGCACACCTGAACAAACCAACGAAGTGAAGGTGATATGATGTTTGAAATCGACCTCAGGAGTCGCATTCCAATCTACGAACAAATTAAAAACCAGATACTTTTGTACATCCGCATGGGAGTTTACAAGCCCAACGAACAGCTCCCGTCCATACGTGCAGTTTCGCAGCAGACCGGAATCAACGTAAACACGGTTAAGAAAGCATTTGCCGATCTTGAAGCAGAGGGTGTGATTTATTCACTCGTCGGCAGAGGTTGTTACGTTGCCCAAGGTGCTGTTGACAACACATCGATTGCTGAAAAGGCTTTGAAGGAAATTGAACCAGAAATACGCTCAATGAAAACAAAGGGCGTTGACAAAGCCACACTTATAAGCCTGATTGAGCAAATATATTCGGAGGATGATTGATATGATTAAAATATCCAATGTTACAAAAACCTTTGATGATTATACTGCCGTTGACAACATTTCAATCGAAATCGGAAATTCGTCCGTTTACGGACTTGTCGGCTATAACGGCGCAGGCAAAACAACCTTACTTAAGATGATTGCAGGAGTTTACACCCCTGACAGCGGTAAAATTGAGCTTGACGGAGTTGATCTTTTTGCGCATCCTGAGAAAAAGCAGGAGCTCTTCTACGTTCCTGATGATCTTTATTTCGGAGCTGCTTCATCGATGAAGAGTATGGCAAAGTTTTATAAATCATACTATCCCAACTTCTGCGATGAAACTTTTCATAAGTTAGCCGAGCTTTTCGGTCTTGACATTAAAAAGAAGCTTATGGGATTTTCGAAAGGTATGCAGAGGCAGGCTGAAATGGTGCTTGGTCTTTCTACCCTGCCGAAAGCGATACTTCTTGACGAATCTTTTGACGGACTTGACCCTGCCAAGAGAAACCTTACAAAAAAGCTTCTGCTTGATTATATGGCAGAAAAAGACTGTTCCGTCATTATTTCGTCGCACAACCTCCATGAGCTTGCGGACATGTGTGACCACATTGCTCTTATTGACGGGCAGAAAATCGCAATCGACTGCGCCGTTGACGATATGAACGGCAGCAGATGCAAATTCAGACTTGCATACACGCAGAATGTTGATAAAAATGTTTTCAACGGCATTGAGTACAAAAACTACAAGGCCGACGGAAAGCTTGTTTCCTTTACCGTTTCAAAGAACATTGAAGAAGCGGAAAGAATCATCGCAGAAAGTAATCCCGTACTTATTGAAAGATTCCCGTTATCACTTGAAGAAATATTCCTTGAAGAAATGGAGGACACGAATTATGACTTTGAAAAGCTCTTCTCATAATCAATTTGTTGCAATGTTCAAACAGTCTGCCAAGCAGACCCTGTTTCTTCCGATACTTGCATTTCTCTGTCTGCTGTTTTTCTCTTCATTACAGTGGAATTTCGAACCTACATACAAAACATTCGTTGATAAAATCCCCTATTTCTGGGACGATTTACGAACAAACGGCGGTGCCGTCGCCCCTGCAAATTTTTGCTTTGTTTTCGCAGGTTTAATCAACGCACTTACCCTTTTCAGCTTTGTCTGGAGCAAAAAGCACAGCAACGTTATCTTTTCTTTGGGTATGAGCAGAAAGGATATCTACTTCGCAAAGGTTCTGGGCGGTATCGTGCCGATGACGGTTGCAATACTTACCGGAGCAGCAGTTGAGGTTATCAGCTGTGCTGCGGCTGACCTGACGATTGATGCACGCTTCTGGGCAATGTCGGCACTGACCACGATGCAATACATTATTATATACATATTTGCATTTGTATTCAGCTGTGCGATTCTTTCCAACACAGGCAACGTTGTTGAAGGACTTATTTTCACTGCGGTGCTTTCAGTATTTTCTTTCGTTTTCGCTGAGTTCCTTGAAGGTCTTTTCTGGGGGTACACTCACGGTGCGTCAGCTATGACTTCATCAGAAGTTCCGCATCCGCAGGTTAACTGGTCTATGCCGTTTTGGGCATTTTACAATCTCGATGTTGACGGATTCATGACAAACTATTTTGACTTTCCCGACGAGGTCGGAAGCCTTACAATCTACCATTGGTCAGGAACAATTTTTGCCGCTGTTTATGCCGTTATCGTTTGTCTTCTCGGCTACCTTGCATTCAGAAAACGCAGAAACGAAATCGGCGGCACATGGGGGCGCGCAAAGGGACTTAACGAGATTGTTTCAGCCGCTGTCGGTTTTTACACATTCGTTCTTATCGCATTTACGTTTTTCGGTGGTGAACACGGCAACGGCGGAATCATTTCAATAGTAGCAGGCTTAATTGCTTTCCTTGGTGCGAGCATCGTATTCAAGCTGATTTTCGGTAACAAGAGAAAGAAAGAGTTTGTTGCAACACTCAAGCACTTCCCTGCTTATGTTGCAGGCTTCGCAGTATTCTTCATCATTTTCTCGGGCGGACTTTTCGGATATTCGTCAGAAATTCCCGATGCGGATGAAATTAAAAGTGTAAAAATCGCCTCACCGCACCATATTTTTATGGAGGATGCTCTTTCAACGGATTCTATGCTCGCACTTTACCCGCAGAATTCAGCTCTCGTACGTCCGCGTTACTCATCCTACTCGGAAGACAGTCTCAGCTATTCTTATTACATAAACGAAATCTTTACAGGTATAATCTACTCAAAGCAAGAAGATATTGCACGCGTTACGGACTTACACAAAAAGCTGATTGAAGACGGCAAAATCAAGGACAATGCCGCTAACGCTGTCGGTACGTATATTGAGATCACATACACCTTGAAGGACGGAAGCATCGTCAAGCGTTATTACAGCGAGGCTACGGAACAGCTTGTATGGAATCTTATTCTTCTCAACGATACAGATTCAGTAAGATACACTCTGAATGATTACCTCGGTATAAAAACGCATAACGACGACGAGTATCTTGAATATCTTTTTAAAAACTATCCTAACGGTGATGCATATCCGAATATTTCAACGCAGAAATACAGCAATCTGTATCACGACAGCAACTTTAACGCAATGTCTAAGGCTTCGGATTTTGTCATCAATCAATGCTTCCTTTTCCCGAAGGATATGTCAAAGGGTTACAACCTCGGTTATATTGATTCAGAACTTTACAAGGCGATTGCCACGGATATGGAAAACATGAGTGCGAAGCAGTACTATGCGCACTCTGCTGAGGACGAAATCGGTGTTCTTTCATTCGGTCTGAGTTCTTATTACACTATGGATACTGACGGATATATGATGCACGGAGAAATTTATAACATACCAGAAGGTGAATTCGGAACATCATCGTGGAATCTGAATTCATTTGACGTCAAGACAGTTGTTCTTACAAAAGATATGATTAACACAATTAAATATCTTGAAGAACACGACCTTATGAAGCATTTTGAGAATCATCTTGATGTTGGTGATATAAAGCACGTAAGACTTGCGACTCTGACCGACCTTTACGGAGAAGACAACCGCAGTTCAAACTGCCCTGTTTTCTACGCTTCGTACTGGACGGGAGAACAGATGAAAATCTACACCACACCTGACAACCACTTTAATATGTACAGGCCTTTCGATAATGTTGACACGGTTATTGAAGACAAAACCGAGATACAGAAGCTTCTTGACAATTCAGTTCTTTACGGCTTCTGTACAAACAAAAATCAGATTATGGAAATCACTTACGACGACGGTGCTACGGCAACCGTTATGATACAGTAAACTATGAACAAAGCAAAAAAACGGCTCAAATTTATATGTATCACAGTCATTGTTATTACTCTTCTGCTCGTTGCGTCATCACTCGGGTTGTACTCACCCGAAGAGCCTGCAGGCGGTAATGTTGCCACAACCGAAAACGGTTGGAACCTTATACTTATTAATAAGGATAACTGCATACCCGAAGATTATGAAGTTAATCTTTATAAGCTCGCCAACGGTGAAAAGGTTGATGAACGCATTTATCCAGAACTGCAAAAAATGTTTGACGATGCACGCTCCGCAGGTCTTGCGCTGTTCGTTGCACAAGGATACAGAACCGAAGAGGAACAGCAACAGTTGCTTGACCAAAAACAAGAGGCTTACGAAAACGAAGGCAACTCACCGAAAGAAGCAAGAAAGCTTGCCGAACAATGGGTTGCTATTCCGGGCACAAGCGAACATCAGATCGGAATTGCAGTTGACATCAATGCAGACACGGAAAAATGCAAACCCGAAGAGGTTTATAAGTGGCTAAAAGAAAATGCTCACAAATACGGTTTTATCCGGAGATATCCCGAAAACAAAACTGATATTACGGGAATAAGCAATGAGCCGTGGCATTACAGGTACGTAGGCATTGATGCCGCAACGGAAATTCACGAAAAAGATCTTTGCCTTGAAGAGTATATAGATTCAATTGATAACTAAAATTCAGGCTCACTTGCAAAAGTGAGCTTTTGTTTTTGTACCATTAACACAAATGATTTATTTTTCTTGAAAAGAAACTACATATAAGTTATAATGGTAAAAACATTTCGGTAATGAGGAGGATAACTTAAATGTTTGCAACTATTTATTACTTTCTTTATACAGTGCTGAGAAAGACTGTGTTTTTCCTGCTTGCAGGAATTATGTGCCTGAGCACATTCAGTCCGCCTGAATATGTGGAACCACAGGTTAAGAATCAGGACACGGGAGTTTACTTTCTCCCCGATTACGGCAACACGCTTATATCTTCACACAGAAGCGGAAAAGGTGCCGCACCCGAGAATACACTTATGGCGGTTAAGTCAAACCTCAAATATGCAGAAGAGGATTCAGCGATAATTGAGATGGACGTTCAGCTTACCAAGGATGGCGTAATCGTTTTGTATCACAGTCTTTTCCTTGATGAAATGAGCGACAGTGCAGAATATTTCGGTCATTCGAACATACCCGTTTTCGCAAAAACATATGAAGAACTCCGCGGTCTTAATATGGGTGAAAACTTCAAATCGGGCGACAGTTATCCTTACAGAGGTCTCAGGGGCGATGACATCCCGGACGAAATAAGAATGACAGCTCTCAGCGACGTTTTTGCCTGCGTTGAAGGCGAAGCTCCCGGCAAGTACAGATACATAATCGAAATCAAGTATCCCCATCCGTGGGCACCGAAGATTGTTGACGGCATTTACGAGATGATGTGCGAATACGACCTTGCAGACCGTGTTATTATCGGCACTTTCTGGCCTGATGTTTCTTCTTATATCGACAAAAACTATCCCGGTGAAATTAACCGTTCTGCAAATCCGTTTGAAATTGTTGATTTCTACGGCTGTTATATGAGAAACGAAGACCTCAGCAAAGAGGATATTAAGTTTACTGCGCTTCAGCTCCCCTACTATTGGGACGACGGGAAGCTCCTTGTTGCAAATCTCGGCAAAACGGAATTTATCGACTACGCACACAAGTACGGAATTTCCGTACAGTATTGGACGGTGAACAACGCCGACGACGCCAAACAGCTTGCAAAATCGGGTGCAGACCTTCTGATGACGGACTACCCTGACCGAATCCGCGAGGCTCTTTACGGTGAATAAATAAAGATGAAAAAACGCTTGTAAGATATGACTTCTTACAAGCGTTTATTAATTTAATCTTATTTCTTGTTGTAGTTTCTCTTGATTTTAAGAGTTGTTGTTTTCGGGAATTCTGTGTCACGTGTCTTGACCTTTGAAACCTGTTTGAATGCAGGCATCTGCTTGTTGAATTCACGGACATCCTTCTTGATCTGCTCTTTTGCATCGGGCTTTTCGATTGTGTCAAGGAAGAATTCAGCTGTGATAGCTCCGTTTTCTTCGTATACGAGAACTTCCTTAATATACTCGATTTTAAGGAGCTTTTCTTCAATTTCTTCAGGAGAAACATTCTTGCCGTTGCTCAGAACGATAAGATTCTTCTTTCTGCCGCGAAGGAAAAGGAAACCGTCCTTGTCAATGTAACCGTAGTCACCCGACTTGAACCATCCGTCGTCAAAAGCTTCAGCTGTTGCTTCAGGCTCGTCGTAGTAACCCATCATAACGTTTGTACCGCGGATATAAACTTCGCCAACACCTTCTTCATCGGGCTCGTGAATTTTGATTTCGTTACAGTCAAGAACCTTGCCCGCACTGCCGAAACGGAAGTCGTCAAGTCTGTTAACAGTAACAACAGGTGAACACTCTGTGATACCGTAGCCGTTAACAACCTGGATACCGAGGTCATAAAGACCCTTTTCGTACTTTGTATCAAGGTAAGCGCCGCCGCAGATAATCATTTCAAGCTCGCCGCCGAGGTTTTCGTGAACTTCTTTGAAGAGCTTCGCTCTTACGTCGATACCGAACTTCATAAGGAAGTTGCTGATTTTAAGACCCTTCTTGAGGATTTCTTCCTTACCCTGCTTCTTAGCTGTGAACCAGATTCTTTTATAAATTGTTTCAACAGCAAGAGGCACTGCTGAGAAATGCTGAGGATGCCATGTAGCAATATCCTTCTGGATATCCTTAAGACCCCTACAAATGTAACCCCATTCAGCAAGAAGCTGACATGCGATAAGAGCACTTGCCCATGAGAATGTATGGTTAAACGGAAGGAATGCGATTGTATGGCTAGCTGTCATAGCACGGCAGGTAGCAATTGCGTTTGAGCAAACATTCTTGTGAGAAAGCATAACACCCTTGCTCTTACCTGTTGTACCAGATGTGTAAACGATGAAAGCGAGGTCATCGCCCTTAACTTCCTCTTCAAGGAAGCTCTTGTTGCCTGCATCAAGGCTGTCGTGACCCTTCTTTACAATCTCGTCAAAGTCTTCCATCTTGATATATTCTGTGATAACAACTTTATCGGAAGCCTGCATCATTTTAATCGCACTTGCATAATCCTGAGTGTAGATAATAGCACTGCAGGCGCTTCTTTCCATAAGCTCTGTGAGGTCTGCATCCGTAAGCTTTGCATCAAGAGGAACGCAAGTGAGTCTTGACATACCGCAAGCGTAGTAGCAGATTGCCCAATAGTAGCTGTTTTCGCTGAGGATGGCAACCTTCTTGCCTGCCATACCGCAGTCATAAAGATACTGACCGATACCTACAGCATCGTGGAAAGTTTCGTTGAAGCACTTTTCCTGAACATCGCCTGCAAAGTTGTTAAAAACAAGATGTCTCTTGTTTCCGCCTATTTTTGCGCCGTAAAGGATAATTTCCTTAAGGGTGTCCATATCAGGAAAATTGCCGTAGTTAGTGTAACTTACCTTTGTTTTAATCTTTGCCATTCTCTTTCTCCGTTTCAAAAAACATTTTTCTTTTTTTACAACATTTCAATTCAAAAGTGTATATTTTCTTTATTGCGGTAATATCTAATAATTATGAACAAACTATTAACAAGACTTTATTTCAAAAATTTCCTTCTTGACAATTCAGATTATTAGTTATACAATTATACCAATATTGAAAATCGTTGATGCAGAAGGCTGTTTCAGGCGGATTTTTCAGAGAGTTGCGCATATGGTGAAAGCGCGATACTATCTGCGATTCAGTTACCACTGCGGAGAGCGTTCCGAAACAAGGAATGACGTCCTGCCACGTTACGGCAATTAAAGTGGCGGCATTTTGCCGCAATACGGGTGGAACCGTGGAGTTTAATGCTTCATCCCTTTTTGTGGGATGGAGCTTTTTTGTTTTTATACACTCCCCTGCTGCCCGTTCAGAAAAAACAACAATACTCTAAGGAGGAAAATAACATGGTAAAAGTAACACTTAAAGGCGATGTCGTTAAGGAGTTTGAAAACGGCATCACGGCTGCAGAAGTCGCAAAGAATCTTGGTATGGGTCTTTACAAGGCTGCATGTCTTTGCAAAATCAACGGCGAATACGCTGACCTTCGTACAGCAATCAACGAGGACTGTGCTCTTGAAATCCTCACTTTTGACGATGATGAGGAAGCAAAGAAGGCATTCAGGCACACAGCTTCTCATATTATGGCACAGGCAGTTAAAAGACTTTATCCCGAAGCTAAGCTTGCTATCGGTCCCGCTATTGCTAACGGTTTCTACTATGACTTCGACGTAGACAAGGCTTTCTCTCCCGAAGATCTTGAAAAAATCGAAGCAGAGATGAAGAAAATCGTTAAAGAAGCTCTTCCGCTTGAAAAATTCGAACTTGACCCGGACGAAGCTATCGCGATGATGGAAGAAAAGGGCGAAATTTACAAGGTTGAGCTTATCAAGGAACACGCAGACAAGGGCGAGAAGATTTCATTCTTCAAGCAGGGTGAATTCGTTGAGCTTTGCGCAGGCCCTCATATCCCCGACACAAGCAGAGTTAAAGCATACAAGCTTACATCCTGCACAGGTGCTTACTGGAGAGGCGACTCAACAAAGAAGATGCTTCAGAGAATTTATGCAACAGCTTTCACAAAGAAGGACGAGATGGAAGAATACCTTGCAGCTGTTGAAGAAGCGAAGAAGCGCGACCACAACAAGCTCGGCCGTGAACTTGAAATCTTTACAACTAACGAGCTTATCGGTCAGGGTCTTCCGATTCTTCTTCCCAAGGGTGCAAGAATCATTCAGCTTATGCAGCGCTTCATCGAGGATGAGGAGCAGAGAAGAGGCTGGCAGCTTACAAAAACGCCCTACATGGCAAAGAGCGACCTTTACAAAGTATCAGGCCACTGGGATCATTATAAAGACGGTATGTTCGTACTCGGCGACGAAGATAAGGACGATGAAGTTTTCGCTCTGCGTCCGATGACTTGTCCGTTCCAGTATCAGGCATATCTCAACCGTCCGCGTTCATACCGTGACCTTCCGCTTCGTTATAACGAAACTTCAACTCTTTTCCGTAACGAGGCATCAGGCGAAATGCACGGTCTTATCCGTGTCCGTCAGTTCACAATTTCCGAAGGTCATCTTATGTGCCGTCCCGACCAGCTTGAGGAAGAATTCAAGGGTTGCCTTGAGCTTGCTGTTTACTGCCTTAAGACACTTGGTCTTTACGATGACGTTTCATACAGATTCTCACAGTGGGACCCTGCAGATACAGAAAAGTATATCGGTACAACAGAGCAGTGGGATGAAGCTCAGGGCGTCATGAAGAAGATTCTCGACAACCTTGAAATTCCATACAAAATCGGTGTTGGTGAAGCTGCATTCTACGGTCCGAAGCTCGACATTCAGATCAAGAACGTATTCGGCAAGGAAGATACGCTCATCACAATTCAGATTGACCAGATGCTTGCCGAGAAGTTTGGTATGGAATACACAGATTCTGACGGAAGCAAGAAGAATCCGTATATCATTCACCGTACATCTATCGGCTGCTACGAAAGAACACTTGCTCTTCTTATCGAAAAGTATGCAGGTGCATTCCCCGTATGGCTTGCTCCGACACAGGTTAAGCTTCTTCCGATTGCTGACAGACACCACGACTATGCTTATGAAGTCAAGGCTAAGCTTGAAGCAGCAGGTATCCGTTGCGAAGTTGACACAAGAAGTGAAAAGATCGGTTACAAGATCCGTGAAGCACAGCTTGAAAAAATCCCCTATATGCTTCTTGTCGGCGATAAGGACATTGAAGCTAACTGCGTATCCGTACGTAAGCGTGGCGAAGGCGACATCGGCGCTATGGGCATTGACGAATTCGTTGAGCTTATTGTCGAGCAGGTAAAATCAAGAATCATTTTCTAAAGAGAGGTAACGGCTATGTCCATTCAGGCAGGTAAAGATTATCTCAGTCAGTTCGGTCTTGAGGACAAGGTTCTTGAATTTGACGTTTCAAGTGCAACGGTTGAGCTTGCGGCTCAGGCTGTTGGCGTTGAGGGAAAGAGGATTGCAAAAACTCTTTCATTTAAAATCGGCGAAGAGCCGATACTCATCCTTGCTGCAGGTGACGCAAAGGTTGACAACAAAAAATATAAAGCTACTTTTTCCGCTAAGGCAAAAATGCTTACTCCCGACGAAGTGGTCGAGCTTATCGGCCACGCAATCGGCGGTGTTTGCCCGTTTGGTATCAAAGACGGTGTTAAGACTTATCTTGACGAATCGCTCAAGAGATTTGAAACAGTCTTTCCGGCTGTCGGAAGTTCAACCAGCGCAATCGAAATGACACCTGCTGACCTTGAGAAATACGCCCAGAATTATGTAGGCTGGGTTGACGTCTGCAAGGGTTGGCAGGACGAAGAGTAAAGGAGGATTCCTATGTCAGATTTCCGTTTTGGTTTTACAAGAGGCTTCGGTGACGCTGAGATTATAAAAAGTGTCGGTGCCGATTATCACGAGGTAAACCTCGGCAATTTAGCCGAGCTTTCAGACGAAAAGGTTGATGAACTTATCGCACAGGCAACCGAAAACGGTTACTCCTACGAAGCCGCAAACTGTATGATTCCCGGAGAATACAAAATCACAATCGACAATCCCGACTATGATGCTGCTGACGAATATCTTGAACGAGCAATCAGCAAAGCAAAACGCCTTGGCATAAAAATTGTTGTTATGGGATCTTCCGGTGCAAGAAACTTTCCCGAAGGTGTCAGCTATGACACAGCGTTTGAAAGACTTGTTTTCTTTCTGAAAAACCACGTTGTTCCCGTGTGTGAAAAATACGGCATCGTATGTGCTCTTGAAAACCTTTCATACGGTGAAAGTAACATCCTTAACAAAATTGAGGAATCCTTGAAAGTTGTTGAAGAAGTCAACAGTCCGTTTGTAAAAATCCTTGTTGATTTTTATCATTTCGGTTTCAACGAAGACAGCTTTGATTCATTAAGAAAAGCTAAAGACCACATTGTTCACGTTCACATTGCAAGCGTTATGAACAAGCGTCAGTATCCGTGTTCCGGTGACGGTGAGGATTATTCCGCTATAACTGACATTCTTCGTGAAATCGGATACGACAAACGTGAAGGCAGAATCAGCTTTGAAGCCCGAGTTCCCGACGGCAAGGATTTTATCGACTGTGCAAAAGACAGTCTTGCTGTTTTTAAAAATCTTTAATCAATCAGGTGATACCTATGAAATATGCAGTAATTTTATATGACGGTATGGCAGACTATCCCGTACCGGCACTCGATAACAAAACACCGATGATGCTTGCAAAGAAGCCTATTTTTGACCGACTTGCACAGAAGGGCGAAGTAGGACTTGTGCGCACTGTTGCAGAAGGACTCAAGCCCGGCAGTGACGTTGCAAACCTCAGCGTTATGGGTTACGATCCGCTGAAATATTATACGGGCCGTTCGCCTCTTGAGGCTGTAAGCATCGGTGTTAAGATGGCTGATGACGACATTGCACTTCGTTGCAACCTTGTCACACTTTCTGACGAAGAAAATTATGATGACAAAACAATGGTAGACTACTCTGCAGGAGATATTTCAAGTGCTGATGCCGCTGAAATCATCAAGACTGTTCAGGATCATTTCGGCAACGATGAGTTCACATTCTACAACGGAGTAAGCTACCGCCACTGTCTTATTCATCACGGCGGTACTGTTGAGCTTGGCAATATGACACCTCCGCACGATATTTCTGACAGAGTTGTCGGCCCGTACATTTCAACAGCTCCGACAGCAGAAAAGCTTGTTGAGCTTATGAGGAAGAGCTATGATCTTCTTAAAGACCATCCTGTAAACAAGAGAAGAATTACAGAGGGCAAACGCCCCGCAAACTCAATCTGGCTCTGGGGCGAGGGCAAAAAGCCTGTGCTTCCACTCTTCGCTGATCTTTACGGAATCAAGGGTTCTGTTATTTCTGCAGTTGACCTTCTTAAGGGTATCGGTATTGCTGCAGGCATGAACACACCCGAGGTCGAGGGTGCAACAGGTTACATCGACACAAACTTTGAGGGTAAAGCAAATGCCGCTGTCGATGAACTCAAAAACGGCGCAGACCTTGTTTACGTTCACATTGAAGCTCCCGACGAGTGCGGACACAGAAACGAGCCCGAAAACAAGGTAAGAGCAATTGAGCTTATTGACGAAAAAGTGCTTCCCATTATCATAAACGGTCTTGAGGAAATCGGTGACGATTATAAGATTATGATTCTTCCCGACCATCCGACACCTATCGTTACAAAAACTCACGCAAGTGACCCTGTCCCCTACATGATTTATAAAAAATCAGCAGAAAAAGACAGCGGTGTTGACTCAATCAATGAAGAAACCGCTAAGGCAACAGGTATTTACGTTGACTTCGGTCCGTCAATGATGAAAAAATTTATTGAGGAATGATTTTATGAAAATGAGAATGCCGTCCATTCCGCTTATCACGGTTGACCCTTATTTTTCGGTCTGGACAGATAATATAAACGGCAAACCCACTACACATTGGACAGCAGCTGAAAACAACATTATCGGCTATGTAAATATTGACGGTAAGGTTTACCGTTTCCTCGGCGATGACGATAACAAAAGCGTTATAAAAATGGACGTTATAAGCGTCGATGCAGATGCTTTTACAACTACAGTTGTTTATAAGTCGGATGAAATCCGCCTCACGGCTGAATTTACTTCGCCGATGCTTGTGACAGAGCTTTATTATGCATCACGTCCCGTTTCATATCTTAAACTTTCTTACGAGAGTGTTGACGAAAAAGCTCACAAAGTAGCGGCAAAGATTTACGTTACCGAAGAGCTTGTTCTCAACAAGGCTAACGAAGGCAAGGCATGGTCAGAAGACATAGCGATTGACGGACTTTCCTGCGTAAAAATCGGCAGCGGTGACCAGAAAATCCTTTGGAGAAGCGGTGACGACGTAAGAATTGACTGGGGTTACTGCTACCTTGCAGTTGAGGGCGAAGCAAAGACGGGAAATGCAATTATCGAAAACCTCTATTCAATATATGCTGAAGCCGAAATCGAAAAAGAAAAGCTTTTCCTTTTTGCTTACGATGATATTGACAGTATGGTTTACTTCGGTGAAAACCTTAAGGCATACTGGAAAAATAACGGCAAAACAATCGAAGAAGCTATTAAAGAGGCTGCAGACGAATATGTATCTCTTCGCAAAAAGTGCGATGATTTTTCAAAGAAGATTGAAGCTGATGCACTCTCAAAAGGCGGCGAGAAATACGCAGAGCTTCTGCTTCTTGCATACAGGCAGGTTATGGCCGCGCACAAGCTCGTAGTTGACAAAGAAGGAAATAATCTTTATATCTCAAAAGAATGTTTCTCTAACGGCTGTGCGGCAACGGTTGATGTTACATATCCAAGTGCTCCGATGTATCTTCTTTACAATACAGAGCTTCTCAAGGGTATGCTTCGTCCGATTTTCCGTTACGCAACGTCCGATGCGTGGGAATTTGACTTTGCTCCGCACGATGTCGGTCAGTATCCCCTCGTTAACGGTCAGGTTTATGCCGAAAACAGACGTGAATACCAAATGCCCGTTGAAGAATGCGGAAATATGATTATTCTTGTTTCTGCAATCTGTAAGGCTGACGGCGATTATTCCTTTGCAAAGGATAATTTCGATATCCTTGAAAAATGGAGCAAGTACCTCGTTAAATACGGCAAGGATCCTGAACACCAGCTTTGTACTGACGACTTTGCAGGTCACCTTGCACACAACTGCAACCTTTCTTTAAAGGCAATTATGGGCATTACAGGTTTTGCCGATATTCTTAAAAACCTCGGCAAAGAAAACGAGGCAGAAGAGCTTTTAGGTGTTGCAAGGGATTATGCGGACTCGTTCATAAATAATGCTGAAAACGAGGATGGCAGCTACCGTCTTTCATACGACAGACCCGGCACATTCAGCCTTAAATACAATTCAATATGGGATAAAATCTGGAAGACAGGTCTTTTCCCTGAAAAGTTCTTCAAAAATGAAATCGAAAGATATAAAAAAGAAGCACTCCCCTACGGTGTACCTCTTGATTCAAGAGAAAAGTATACGAAGTCCGACTGGCTTATCTGGGTTGCTTCCCTTGCTGACAACAAAGATGATTTTGAGTTTTTCTCTTCACTTCTCTGGAAAGCATACGATACAATGCGAACAAGAGTGCCGATGACAGACTGGTACTACACGGACACTTCCGAAATGGTTGGCTTCCGCCACCGTACCGTTCAGGGCGGTTTGTTCATCAGGCTTATGATTGACTAAGAGGTAAAAGCAATGGACAATAAAATAATGACACGTGAATCAAAACAGCTCTCACGTCTTAACAAAACCAAGGCAAAGGGCAACTACCGCGGTTATTTTTTCGTGCTACTTTCGCTGATTGCCCTTGTCAACATCCTTGACGAAGTTACAAGCAACCTGACCGTTACGGTACAGTCCTCTTTCGTTACCGAGTTTTTTGTAAACAATCCGTTTTTAGGTAAGTTTTACAAATATGAAGAAGGTCTTGCACTTCATTCGACGATAGGCATTGTTACCTATGTGTTCGGAGTTATCACCCCGTTTTACAAGGCACTTGCCGACAAATGGGGACGCAAACCGCTTTTTGCGATTTCGACACTCGGTATGGCTCTCGGTCTTCTGATAATCTATCTTTCCACAAGCTACATAATGTTCCTTGTCGGTTTTGCTTTCATCAGCTTCTTTATGGGACACGATATTCAGATTATCTACATTCTTGAAGAAGCGCCTGACAAGCACCGTGCAAAGATTTACAGTTTTTTGAAGAGCTTCGGCATTCTTGGTGTTATCCTTATTCCGACACTCCGCGACCTGCTTATGGGTGACGACCCGACAAAATGGCGTGAGATTTTCCTCACTCCTGCAATCCTCGGATTTGTTGCTGTTTTGCTCGTTATCCTCTTTGCAAAGGACACAAAGGTTTTCATAAGCGAAAGAACAGCTTACCTTTCACGTCCTTTTGAAGAAAGACAGAAAGAGAAGGAACTCAGGAAACAGCAGAAAGAAGCACAGAGAAATCAATCGGGTGTTTTCAACGGTGTGAAATACATTTTCTCCAACGCTGACACAAAAAACCTTATTATTTCTCACATAATCTTCGACTCTGCAATGCCTGCAATTGCTCTTTATTTTGAGTCTTCGATGCACAAGGTCGGTATGAGCACAAGCGAGATTACAAAGGCTCTTTTCATGGTGCCTGTTGTCTACGCTTCAATCACCTTCCTTTCGGGTTTTATTGCAGATAAGCTTGGCAGAAAAGCGACCGTTACGGGATTTTCCGTTACCTGTATTGTCGGATACTCGCTTTTCGTCGCAGGTATTCTCCTCGGTTGGAATCCTTACCTTATAGGTTCATTTGCAGGACTTTATCAGGGTTCATACTGGATCGGCAGAGATTATATGAACGTTATGATGACTGAAAAAGTTCCGACAGATATACGTGCTTCCGTTGTCGGCGCTGAGGGACTTCTTGTTATTATCGGTCTCGTCGTCGGATACGGTCTTGCAATTGCAGGTATGATTGTTTTCCCCATCTGGTGGACCTGCCTTGCAATCTCAGTTGTTGCTGTCGGTATCGCGGCAATAATGTTTGCAACAAAAGTCAAAGAAACAAAGGGTGTAAACCTCGACACAATCGAATAAAAAAATAACTGCTTGCACCTTACAATGTGCAAGCAGTTTTCTTTGTGTTATTTCTTTTTGTTTACGTTATAAAGTCCGTATTTATTTTTGATTTTCGGGAACATAGTTGAATAATAAACAACGTTCAAAAATGTTTTTTCTGCATCAAAAACATTTGATACGGCATTTTTAATTCCACCTTCTGCAAAATGAACGAGCACATCCACAGCCTTCTCAAGAAACATATTCTTTGAAGCCGTTTCTTTCTTTTTTCGTGTGAAAGTCAGCCAATCGAAATAGCTTTTCACTACCTTCAATTCACGGTCAGAAATTGCCGAATAGTTTTTTGAAAGGCTCTGAAGCTGACTTGATGCTCTTGACTCAAGAAAAGCTTTATCGAGATCAAGACGTTTTGTTGCTACAAGCTCATTACCCATAGGCGTTTTCGGAATTACAACATAGTAATTAAAAAGAAAGGCATCAACATTAAGGCTTAAGGCAAACTCAGCAGTTTCTTTAAGTTGCTCGGGAGTTTCATCCGGAAAGCCGATTATAAATGAACCGAATGTCGTTATACCTACTTGAGTACACATATCAACAAAACTCCTGATGATAGCCTTATCCATCGGCTTCTGAATTCTTCTGCGGGTTTCTTCACTGCCCGTTTCGAGTCCGAGCATCAGCCAACGGCAACCTGATTCGTACATTCTTCTCAGTTTATCAATATCCTTGTATGCATCCGCACGGGTTTCTGCGCCCCAGAAAAACTTAAGATTGTTCTCTTTCCTGAAATTAGTTATCTCTTCAATTTCTTCATCAGTCAGCAAAAGGAATTCGTCCGAAAAATTGGCACCGTCAAGACCGTATTTTTCTTCAAGATATTTGATTTCGTTAAGAACGTGCTGAATCGGACGTTTCCTGTGGCAGGAATTATAAAACATTGTGTTATAGCAAAAAGTACACTTGAACGGACAACCTCTTGAGGTGTACATATAGAGCATATTTTTACAGTGGGGAAACTTTCTGAAACACTTTTTTACGTCAATCAAATCCCAGTCTATTTCAGGAATATCCTCAAGCTTTGTGTCGTTCACATTAGGTGTAGTTTTCACTTCACCGTCAACTTTATAAGTCAGACCTGAAACATTCGAAAAATCTTTACCGTTTTCAAGCTCATAAATTAATTTTTCAAGCTTTGTTTCAGTTTCGCCCGTAAGGACAAAATCCGCATAACCGCCCCCGACAATCTGCTCTGAAAATGCGGCGGCAACAACTTCCGCCCAGACAATCGTGCAACCGTATTGCCTCGCAATCGCCGAAACTTCGATTGCATCCTTCAACGATGCCGTAGGAGGTGCATAAAGCATAAGAAGCTGCGGACGGAACGAATCAAAAATCTTTTCCGCCTTTCGGAAGTCAATACAGCGGTCGTACACCATAACCTCATGACCGATTGACTTCATATATGACGATGTTACCATTATGCTCCTGCAGACAGGATATGTAGTTCCGCGCATAAGAAAACCTGCAGAAGGCTGAACAAATAAAATCTTCATAAAAGTCTTCCTTTGCTATCTTCTTGTTTTAATCTTTTTCCTGACATCGACTGCTGCATTCGGACATACCTCGTCACAGCAAAGACATCCGATACACATTTTTTTATTCAGGACAATTTTTTTATTTTCAATTGAGAGTGCGGTTTTCGGGCAGGTTGCGATACATTTTTTACAAAGAACACATTTTTCGTTCATCTGCGGATAACTCATAAGCACAGATGAAAATATTTTTTCTGCATAAGTTTTTGCTTTTGCAGAAAATTTTCCGAACCCTGATGCTGCGTTGAAGCCACTCGGAAGAAGTATCGGCTTTTCAAGTCTGAAATCAACGTCTCCGATAATCCTGCAGTTTTCTTTCACAAGATTTTTCTGCCTTGATGCTGAAACCGTTGCAACAAAATCTTCAGGAACTCCGAGAAAATCAACAATGAAAGCATCCAGCGAAAAAACATCACACGACGAAAAAGTAAGACCAAGATGTCTCTTCTTTCCGTTTGTAGGTCCGTCACCTTCAAGGATATCAATTGCGTCTACAATTGTGAAATCAGCCCTGACTGTCTGCGCAAGCTCAACAAGCATATTTGAAAAATCCTTGATTGCAGGATACTTCGCGTGAAAAGCAGGCTTCTGCAAACCCGGTATACAACCAAAAAGATTTTTAACTCCTGCGGTGATACAGGTCATATTGTGAGTTTTGAATTTAGGAATATTAATAATATAATCCGCTTCGTTTACAGCATTGATTATGTTGAAACATTTATTCACACTGCCTTCGGGTGAATCAACATCCCGACTTTCAAATTCCGTGTTGAGCTTCGCATATTCTGACAAAAAAGAATATCCTGTTCTTTTGTAAACAGACTCCATTTCAGAAAACAAAAGCAACGCTCCGCCCGGACAATCTGATACGGTAATATGCTCAACACCGATTTCTTTGAGACATCTTATAACAGCATAAACAAACCGAGGATTGGTAGTAACCGAAAAAGCCGCATCCTTATCAACAACAAGATTCGGTTTTAAAAGCACCTTTGCACCTGAGGGTATTTTTGATTTTATATCGTGAGCTTCAAAGTGACGTAAAACCACATCGTAGAGCAAATTTTCATCGTAGTTTTCAGCCTTAAAAACCGTACATTTATCCATATCAATCATCCTTTATTCTTAAAAAGAACATCAAACTCTGCAAAAAAACGGCATAAATTAATTATGCCGTTAGTTTCATTTATATAATGCCAACACTCTTCTGAAGAATCATAAGTGCATCAAGACTGTTTATGTTGCTGTCGCTGTTCATATCAGCGATTTTCACCTGTTCTGCAGTAAGAGTTATTAATTTTACGGAATGCTGAAGAACAAGGAGCGCGTCAGAAGAGTTTACCTTCTTATCCGCATTAATGTCGCCCTTTACAGTAGCGGGTTGTTCACCTTCAACAATATTTATTTTGTAAGTTGTGTAAACAGCCGGAGCTGATTCAAAATAAACTTCAACTGTGTTTTCGCCGACCTTGTAATCTCCGCCCTTCGGAGAAACAAGAATATTTTGGGTAATAACACCGTTGCTATGCTTTGTTTCCTTGTAGGCAACATTTTTTGTCTTGCCGTCAGAATAAGTTACCTTTACAACAAGACCGTTCATATCAAGCATACCTCTGTCCTGATAGAAAGAGTGGTAACCTCCCTGATACTTAAACGAAATTACGCCTTCAAGAGGTGTAAATACGCCCAAGCCTTCATCCTCAGGGAATTTCCAATAACCATAATCCCAGTCTGCACCCTGATAGAAAGTTGTCTTCGTGGGCAAAGATATAACCTCCATCTTTTTGATTGATGCAGCTACACTGTTAAAAGTAAAAAGCGACATCATCATTACAATCGCCATAAAAACAGATATAATTCTGCTGAACTTTTTCATTTTATTATTCCTCCGTAATAATCTGAATTTTTAGTATATAATATTATAATATCATTGTGTTAAAAAGTCAATTGATTTATACCCCACTCAAGTCAAAATCAGGAATAAATTCCGTTGAAGATGAGTCTGTTTCCTGAATAAAAACATTTTCAAACCCAAGCTTTTCTGCATAGTCAAGTGCTATATCGTATTCCTTTTCGCTGAGTTTGCGGTTGATTGTCGGATACTCAGAAGACTTACCGCAAGGGATATACTGACTCATAAGGCTCAGAATTGTATTTTCGGGAAGATTTGATTTCACCCAGTCCATAACCTTCATCGCCTGACTGACATTTCCCGGGAGAACAAGATGGCGGATAATAAGCCCCTTCTGCATTATACCTTTTTCGTCAAAAATATTTTCACCAACCTGCCGTTGCATTTCAAGCACTGCTTTCGATGCAAAAGAAAAATAATCTTCGGCACCGCTGTACTTTTTTGAAACGTTTTCGCTTACATATTTAATATCTGCAAGATAGATATCAATAAGTCCGTCGAGTTTTTTCAAACTTTCAACACTGTCGTATCCGCCCGTGTTATACACAACGGGAATGGACGGCTTGTATTTTTTCAGAGTTTCTGAAAGTTGCGAAGAATAATGTGTAGGATTTACGAGATTGATATTGTGTGCACCCTGCCGTTCAAGCTCTTTAAAAATCCCAATAAGCCTTTCTTCAGTAATTTCCTTGCCGTAAGAATTACGACTTATTTCATAATTCTGGCAGAAAACACATTTAAGAGAACACCCTGAAAAGAAAACGGTTCCGCTTCCCTGTTCACCGCTGATACAAGGCTCTTCCCAAAAATGAAGGGCAGCTCTTGCAAGCTTATAGCCTACAGGCGAACCGCAAACACCCTTGAAAAAATCACGGTCAATATTACATTTTCTCGGACACGAATTGCAAATAAACATACCTACACCTCAGTCGATATTATAACACAAAAAATTTACTTGTCTATAAGTTCAGGGTATGGTATAATAAATTTTAATATGTATACGAGGTGTTAACGATGAAAAAAATTCTTTCTTTGATTTTATGTATGCTCTTTGTTGTATCGGCTTTTGCAGGCTGCGGCAGTGGCAAAGAAACTGACAATGACACAAACAATCCTTCAGCTGAAAACGCTGAAACCCGTCACGTTGAAATGACTTTCAAAGACTACGGCACGGTAAAAATTGAGCTTTACCCCCAGGAAGCTCCGATAACCGTTGCAAACTTCATTAAACTTGCTGAAAGCGGATTCTATGACGGAATCGGACTTCACAGATACGTAGAAGACTTTGTTCTTCAGGGCGGTGACCCCGACGGCGACGGTATGGGCGGTTCAAAAGAAACAATCAAGGGTGAATTCGAAATCAACGGTGTGCAGAACAATATAAAACACAAGCGTGGTGTTCTTTCAATGGCACGTACGGCCGTAGATTATAACAGCGCATCATCACAGTTCTTCATCTGCCTTAACGATATGACGGCAAGCGGTCTTGACAGACAGTATGCCGCTTTCGGAATGATTACCGAGGGTATGGATATCATCGACAAAATCTGTTCCGAAACTCCTGTTTCCGATTCCATTCCCGAAGCTCAGCGACCGGTTATCGAAACAATCAAAGTAATTGACTAAGAGGTGCTTACATTGAGCAGTCTTGACTACCTTAACAGAGTTTATTTAAGGATTGACCTTGACAGAATCTGTGAAAACACAAAGAAAATCATTGAAAAAGTCGGCGCAGGTACCAAGGTTATGCCTGTTGTAAAGGCTGATGCTTACGGCCACGGTGCTATTGAGGTTACAAAAGCACTCAGCGAAATCGGCACTTACGGTTTTGCTGTTGCAACCGTCGGCGAGGCTCTTGCCCTCCGACGTGCAGGTATCACAAAACCGATTCTTATCCTTGACTTTGTTTTCCCGAATCAGTTTGAAACGATTATAAGAAACGATATTATGCTCACTGTTTTTCAGTACGGCATTGCTAAAAGCCTTAACGAGGCTGCAAAACAGATGGGTACAACAGCGCATATCCACCTGAAGGTTGATACGGGTATGGGCAGAATCGGTTACATTCCCAATGATGAAAGCATTGAGGAAATAAGACGAATTGCAGATCTTTCGAACATTGTAATTGACGGTATTTTCACTCATTTTGCGTGTGCTGATTCAGCAGACAAAACTTCAATGAATGCTCAGCGTGAGCGATTCAGAAATTTTGTAAACAAGCTTGAAGCTCTCGGAATTAACATCCCGACAAAGCACGTCTGCAACAGTGCCGCAATTGTCGATATGAAAGATGATTTTCTTAATATGGTACGAAGCGGTATCATCACATACGGTCTTTATCCTTCCGACGAGGTGAACAAAGAAAGTCTTGACGTGAAGCCTGCAATGGAGCTTCACAGCGTTGTTATCAACGTAAAAACAATCAACAAGGGCGATACCGTAAGCTACGGCTCAACCTATGTTGCAGAAAAGCCGACAGTTATCGCGACAATTCCCGTCGGTTACGCAGACGGTTATCCCAGACAGCTCTCGAACAAAGGCAGTGTCCTCATTCACGGCAAACGTGCAAAAATTGTCGGCAGAGTTTGTATGGATCAGTTTATGGTTGACGTTACCGATATACCTGATGTTCTTATCGGCGATAACGTAACACTTGTCGGCAAAGACGGTGATGACTTTATCTCCTGCGAGGAAATCGGAGAAATTTCGGGCAGATTCAATTATGAATTCCTTTGCTGTATCACCCGCCGTGTACCGAGAGTTTACATCCGTAACGGAAAAACAACAAAAATCGTTGACTATTTAGAGTGATATTATGGCGCAGAAAACAGAAAAAACAAATGTTATGCGTATTTTGGAGCAAAAGAAAATACCCTATACACCGCACTTTTATCCGCACGGCGAGGGTATTCCGACTGACGGAGTAACTGTTGCAAACTTCGTCGGCAAGGACGTAAGCTCCGTTTACAAAACGCTTGTAACACGCTCCGCAAGTAAAAATTATTATGTTTTTGTTATTCCTGTCGCAGAGCATCTTGATTTAAAGAAAGCTGCCAAGGCTGTTAATGAGAAATCGATTGAAATGATAAAACAGGATGAGCTTCTGCCCCTCACAGGTTACATCCATGGCGGTTGCAGTCCCATAGGAATGAAAAAGCTCTTCAAAACAACATTTCACATCGATATAGAAAAACTTGAAACCGTCGCTGTCAGCGCAGGCAAAGTCGGCGCACAGATTGAGGTTTCCCCTTCGGCACTCATCAAACTGGTCAACGGCAGGACAGCGGACCTTATTTTTTCAGAACAAACGAATTAAGGAAATATCCCACCACGGCACCCGCAAGGGTGCCGATTATTGCATCTATAACCGTGTTGCCCTTTATAATGAATGACATCACTATTCCGACAATTAAACCCACTACAGCAAAAATCAGGCTGAATTTCGTTGTGTTGTTCATTGTATCACCTCACAAAAAAATTATACCATACTTGTTTAAAACATACAATATTTTAATAAATAAAACGAAAGCACGTTTTTGATTGAAATTTGTGTTTTTGTGTGTTATAATATTGATATCATTTACCAAGGAGGCGATATGATGGCTGAAAATGCTGTATCTGTAAAAGAAGCGACAGAGCAGCAGGAAATGCGTGCCGGCCGAACCATATCAAATAACAGACGTTATGTTGGTTCAAAAGAAACAGTTGCATATGTTGTTTATGATATCTCGCAGAGCTTTAACATAAACAAGTATCAGGACATCTTCATCACCGATATCGTTCAGGTCGGTTTGAAATTCCAGACAGTTGTTACTTTTATCAACGGTATATGGGACGTCATCAACGACATTTTCCTCGCCGCTATCGTAGACAGAACACGAACAAGGTTTGGTAAATTCAGACCGTGGCTTCTTTTCGCTGCGGGTCCCGGATTTTTCCTTTCAATCATTTATTGGCTTCTTCCGATTCTGTTCGCAAACACAGGACCGTATAACATGGGTAAGCTTATTTTTTACCTGCTGTTCCATGTTGTCAACGAAGTAATCGGCACCATCAGCGGAATCGCAAGAACGGGTATGCTTTCAACAATAACACCAAACGTTCTTGAGCGAACGCGACTGATTACTCAGGCACAGTTGCTTTCAGGTTTTGTCGAAAAAGGTCCCGAGATTCTTATGGGTCTTCTTATTGACCTTGTCAACCACGGTGTTCTCAAAATACCGATGAAAGCTTTGTTTGTTACCGGCGGTGTTTTCACCACGGCAGTTGCAAGTGCTATGGGTCTCTTCTTTGTGTTCGCAACCAAGGAAAGAATTCTTCAGCGCAATGAGAAACCCAGCGTTGCTCAGGGCTTCAAGTCAATCTTCAACAACAAACCTTTGTTGATTCTCACATTGACAGAATTCCTCAGTGCTTTCGGTATGGACACAGGCATGAACTACTACTACATAAACGTTCTCGGCTTTGCTTCAATGACTACGGTCGTCGGCATCCCCGGTGCTTTCGTATCACCTACAAGCTTTGCCTGGGTTACCAAGGCAAGAGAAAAATTCTCTACAAGAGTTTTGTGGATTGCAAGTTCACATATCAGCGACGTGCTTATGCTTGGCGTTTTCGCTGTCGGTTCAATCAACAAGAACTACAAGAAGCTTGCAGTTATGATCCCTGCATTTATGATAAGAGAAACAATCTGGATGGCATTCTGGGGTATCAAAAACGTTATTCCCGAAGAGATGCGTAACGAATCCATTGACTACGGTGAATGGAAGAATGGTTACCGTACTGAAGGTATCACAGGCGTTGCAAAGGACCTTTCAAGAAAGCTTGTAAGCACTCTCGGTTCTACAATCAAATCTGCAATCCTTGCAAGCATCGGCTACAAAGAGGGTGCAGGCTTCGGTAATCAGTCTGAAAAGACTGAGTACTATCTCTTTATGATGTGTACATTACTTCCGACAGTTACAGGTATCTTAGGCCTTATTCCGAAATTCTTCTATGACCTTTCAGGCGAGAAGAAAGAGCGTATGTACCGCGAACTTGCTGAACGTCGTCAGAGCGTTATTGATCAGATGAAGGCAATCGACGAAAAGCCTGTCGAAACTGACAAATAATAATCAAATCAGCTTATCACCGCAATTTCACTTCGAAATTGCGGTGATTTTTCTTTTATAAAAACTATTAAAACAAATATTTTAGTTGAAATCCCTTGCAAGCTGTGATATAATGAATTAAATTTATATAATTATGTCCAAAGGAGGCGGTATAATGGCAGAAAGCGCTGTTTCTGTAAATGAAGTAACAGAGCAGCAGGAAATCAAAGCCGGTCGTACCATATCAAACAACCGACGTTATGTCGGTTCAAAGGAAACAATTGCATATGTTGTTTATGATATTTCTCAAAGCTTTAACATAAACAAGTATCAGGACGTTTTCATTACGGATATTGTACAGGTCGGACTCAGCTTCCAGACAATCGTTACATTTGTTATCGGTATCTGGGACGTTATCAACGACGTTTTCCTTGCCGCTATTGTTGACAGAACACGAACAAGATTAGGTAAATTCAGACCCTGGCTTCTTCTTGCTGCAGGTCCCGGATTTTTGCTTTCTCTCGTTTATTGGCTTCTTCCGATACTCTTTGCCGGAACAAGTCCCTACCACGCAGGTAAGCTTGCTTTCTACATGATATTCCAGCTTGTCAATAACCTGAACGGTTCACTTAATGCGATTTCAAGAACAGGTATGCTTTCAACAATCACACCGAATGTTATTGAAAGAACGCGACTTATTACTCAGGCAAGCTTGTTCTCAGGTTTCATTGAGAAGGCTCCCGAAATTCTTATGGGTCTTTTAATTGACCTTGTTAACCACGGTGCTCTCAAGATTCCGATGAAATCACTTTACGTTTCTGCAGGTGTTTTCACTTCAGCGGTCGTAAGTGTGATGGGTCTTTACTTTGTTTTTGCAACAAAAGAAAGAGTTCTTCAGCGCAACGAGAAACCGAGTATCCTTCAGGGCTTCAAGTCAATCCTTAACAATAAGCCGTTGCTCATCCTTACTCTTACAGAGTTCCTTTCAGCTTTCGGCATGAATACAGGTCTTAACTACTACTACATAAACGTTCTCGGCTTTGCTTCTATGACTACAATCGTTGGTATCCCCGGCGCATTTGTATCCCCTGCAAGCTATGCTTTTGTTACAAAGGCAAGAGAGAAATTCTCAACAAGAACCTTGTGGATCGCAAGTTCACATATCAGCGACATACTTATGCTTGGTGTATTCGCTATCGGTTCAATCAACAAGAACTACAAAAAGCTTGCAGTTATGATTCCTGCATTTATGTTAAGAGAAACCATCTGGATGTTCTTCTGGGGTATCAAGAGTGTTATTCCTGAGGAAATGCGTAACGAAGCTATTGACTACGGTGAGTGGAAGAACGGTTACCGTACTGAAGGTATCACAGGTGTTGCAAAGAATCTTGCACAGAAGCTTGTTGGTACTCTCGGCGGTACAATCAAGTCCGCAATCCTTGCAAGCATCGGCTACAAGGAAGGCGCAGGTTTCGGCAATCAGTCTGCACAGACAGAGTATCTTCTCTTCATGATGTGTACATTGCTCCCGACAGTTACAGGTATCTTCGGTCTTATTCCGAAATTCTTCTATGACCTTTCAGGTGAGAAGAAAGAGCGTATGTACCGCGAGCTTTCCGAACGTCGTCAGAGTGTTGTTAACCAGATGAAGGCAATCGACGAAACTCCGGCAGAATAAAATTAAGTAAAAAAACACACGGCAGAATTTAATTCTGCCGTGATTTTTTATGCCTTCTTTTTGGATAAAACCGTAATTGCGATTATCATTGTGATGGGAAAAATTATAGCTATCATCAGTCCGAATTTCAACGGGTCAAAAGTTATTGAAGATGCCCTGACACCGTCCGAAACAACACCTGCGAGCCATGGGCCGAATGCACAGCCGAAGTCGCCGAAAACCGCGAGCATTGCAAAAAGAGGTGTTCCTCCCCTTGGGAATATCTTTGCCGCAAAGCTGAAAACTCCCGGCCACATCGTTGCAACCGACAATCCGCATAATCCGCATCCGATAAGTGAAGCAATCGGATTTTTCGAAAGAGTTGAAATCAGGTATGCCGCAACGCACAATCCTGCACTGAGAACGAGGACTTTTTTAACATCGACCCTGTCCCCTACCAAGCCAAAAACTACTCTTGCGGACGCCATTAAAAGAGCAAAAAGGCACGGCCCCAAAAGGTCGCCCGTCAGCTTATCAACTCCAAGGCTTTCTTCAGCAAAGGTTGATGCCCACTGTGACATTGCAAGCTCGCTCGCTCCTGCACAAAGCATAAGGAGCACAAGAAGGATAAACGTACCGCTTCTGAAAAGCTCACTCACCTTCATTTCGTCCTCGCCTTCGGGCACGGGCGGAAAAATCGGCACTTTCATAAACATAAACATATTTATGAAAGGAATTATCGCCCATAGCATCGGTGCATAGACCCAGTTTTCACTGCCTGCGAATTTAATCGCTATGGTTGTAAAAAGAACAACAGACATCTGTCCCCAACAATAGAAGGAATGAAGCAGGCTCATCTCGCCTGATTTGTTTTCAAGCGGTAACCCCTCTACAATCGGACTGACAAGAACTTCTATAAGTCCTGAGCCGGTAGCATAAATTATTATCGGGATAACAAGTCCTATGTAGTGGTTGTCCATCGCTCTCGGCAAAATTCCAAGCAGAAACAGACCGACGGCACTGAAGACGTGCGCAAGAACGATTGATACCCGGTAACCTAACTTTTCTATCACCTTTACGGACATGATATCCACAAAAAGCTGAGTTGCAAAATTCAGCATTATCAGCCAGCTGATTTTTGTGTAATTAATTTCAAATTCATTCTGAAAAATTACGTAGAAAAGAGGTGCTAAATTATTAATAATCGCCTGCACGAAGTATCCCGTATAGCAGGCGATTTTTGTTGACATATATTTTTTAGTTTTGCTCATTTTCTTCTTCCGTTTCTTCGCTGCTTACAAGCGCATCTTTCCAATACCACCATCGAAGCTTTTTCGGGTCAGGCTTTACTTCATTCGCAAAGTAAACAGCAGCGCGCATTTCGTAAAGAATAACGCGGTCCGCAACCCCTCCGCTTTCTACGCAGTAATCAAGATAAAAATTGTCCCCTTCCTTACCGCGAAGCTGCTCCGTGCTTTCGATTTCAAGAATACGGAAAGCCTCTTTTGCCTCAGGTGTAAGGAAATCAAGGTCAGCAATTTTCATAATTTTAGGCTCTTTATTTTTTCGTGAAAATAACATATTATCACCCGTTGCATTTTTTATTAGATTAACACATTTATATGATGTTGTAAATAGTTAAATTTAATACCGGCAACTTTATCCTGAAAAACGGAGATGTAAAAACTCCTCTTACATCTCCGTTTAAATTTATACTATTATACAATCACTCTGAATGTTCTTACCTGGTTCGGTGTGATTTCGAATTCAAACTCGTTATTGCTGAAATCAAGCTCGGTTTCGTCAACTTCCATAAGGTTACATTCGATAACCTTCTTCACATCCGCAAAGTTGAGTTTAACCTTGACGTTACCTCTTGACTTACCTGCTTCGTACATACGGATGATTATTCCGTTGCCGTCCTGTGCAGGCTTGACAGCATCGACAGCGATGTTTCTTCTGCTTACTTCAACAAAGGATTTTTCAGCACTGATTGAGCCTGTCTGAGCCTTTGCCGCATAGCCCTTCAACGGCTGATTGAGTTCAAACGCATACTTGACTGTATCAGCCTGTGACCAGTTGCCTGCGTGCGGATAAAGTCTGTAAACGAAGGTGCTTACGCCCTTATCACCAACCGGGTCAGGACAAATCGGTGCTCTCATAAGAGTGATTCTCATAAGACTGTCCTTGATATCATAACCGTACTTACAGTCATTGATGATGCTTACACCGTAGTCACCTTCTGAAAGATCAGCCCACTTGTGACCGCAGACCTCAAAACGTACAAGGTCTGTGCTGTAATTCCAATGAGTAGGACGCTCGATTGAGCCGTGTGCGATTTCATATGTAGCGTGCGAGCTGACAACACTTACAGGGAAGGCCGCCTTAAGCACCTTTTCTGTTTCGTACCAGTCTACCTTGGTGTCAAAGTCAATATAGTCAGCATCGGCATAAAGAATGATATCCTGAGTGATTGTTGACTTGTTGAAGCTTCTGACAACTCTTACAACACCCTTGACCTCGTCAGCGGCAACAACCTCGATGCTGTCTGCCTTTGTAAGATCCCAGCGCTTTTTCTGATAGTTAAGCTCAAGATTCCATGCACTTTCGTGGATAGGCTTGTCCTGGAAGATTGAAAGAGCGTTACCCTTTGCCGTAAGAACTTCTCTGCCGTTAACCTTATCGAAAATACTTGTGATTTCAGCGTTTTCGTCAAGAGTAACCTTAAGCTTTGAGTTTTCAAGGAGAGTCTTTTCAGCAATAACCTTGTCAAATGAAGAAGCTTCTTTTTCAACCTTATAAACTCTGAATCCCATCTGCGGAACATCTTTTGCGATGAAGATTACATCCTCGCCATCTTTTGCAAAACGACACTCGTTGCCGTTTTCGTCAACAATCTTTCCTGCATCAAACGGGAGCTTCACGCTGACTGTTCCCGTAATAGGCATCGAGTTCATATTCCATACGATGATGCCGTCCGTTGTTACGTTTACGTTTTTGTTAAGGTGCTCAACCGCAGTTGAAAGAAGTCCGTTGCCGATTTCGTTCATCTGAACGTATTCTTCACGTGTCATTTCCATAGCTTCGTGGATTGATGTACCCGGAAGGATATCGTGGAACTGATTTGTCAGAAGAAGCTTCCAGCCTTCTTCCATCTTCTCTGCAGGATATTCATCGCCAAGAAGAGTTTTTGAAAGAACATTTGCAAACTCAGCATTTCTGAAGAGGAACTCGCCGCGACGGTTGTTCTTCTTTATGAACGCCTGACTTGTGAATGTACCTCTGTGGTTTTCATAAACAAGCTCATCGTTGAATGTCGGGATTTCTTCCTTGAAATCCTCTGTGCCACGGAAGAAATCAGCAACAAATGTATTCTCAGCTTTCGGCATGCCCGGCATATTTTCAAAACGCTTGGAACGTTCAATCTGACCGATTGTTACACCGCCGCCACCGTCACCGTATCCGAATGAGCCGACAGATTTCTTTGTGATATTTTTCTGATTTGTTCTCTCCCAGTTATCCTTGATATAATGAGCATCGTACTCGCCCTGATAATGCTGCTGCTGAACACAGGCAACAATTTCATCACCTGAGTGTGAACGCCAGTTGAAAACTGAATATGGGAACTTATGGGTTGCATTGAAGTAAAGCTTTGCAGTGTAGAAATACTTCATACCTGAACGCTTAATAACCTGAGGAAGTGCCCAGGTAAAACCGAAGCAGTCAGGAAGCCAATAAACATCTGAAGAAACACCGAATTCCTTCATAAAATATTCACGACCGTAAAGAAGCTGACGTACAAGTGATTCACCGCTTGCAAGGTTGGTGTCTGCTTCGCACCATGTATTACCCACGATTTCCCAACGGCCTGCCTTAACAGCTTCCTTGACCTGCTCGAAGATATCGGGATAATACTTTTTCATATAATCGTAAACTATTGCCTGGCTCTGTGTAAATTTGAAGTCAGGATATTCTCTCATCATTGCAAGGTTGTTTGAGAATGTTCTTGCAGTTTTTCTTACAAGCTCACGAGTTGTCCACAGCCACGCAACGTCAAGATGCGAATGACCGATCATGCAAAGAGTACCCTGTTTTGCATCGGGAATTTCCGAAAGCATCTTTGTAAGAAGCTCATTTGCTGCCGGTACACTCTTATAGAATGTTTCGTCATCAAAATCAAAATCAAGAACGTGAAGAGATTCGTCAATTGCTTTATATACACTGTCATAGATAACCTTGTTGTCAATGTGTTCAAGGCTGTCGTATGCACTCTTTATATCGTACCAGTATTTCTGAGTTTCAACATTGATTGCAGCAAGGTGTGCATACTTCATTGTATAAGTATGATCTTTTGCTCCTGCCATTGCCTCGTCACAGAACATACCGCAGTTAACGGTTGCTTCAAGCTCGATATCAAGCTCGTCGCCTGCTTTGTTATCATCAACTATTACAACCGTACGGTCCTGCCAGCCTGCCTCATCGCTGAACGCACCAACGATCTTACCGTTGATACGAACAAGTGCTTCACCGCCGAAACCTGCATAAAGATAAAGCTTCTTGCCGTCCATACTTTCGGGAACGGTCACCTTTGCTTTGAACCATCTTGTTGCGTCATAACCGACACTCCAACGGTCGCCTATCTTCATAATCTGATGCGGCATATTGTCGTATGTAAACTCGCCCGGCTTATGGTGCCAGCCTGTGTAGCTTTCCCATTCGCTTATAGGCAAGGATTCCATAATGATTTTCTTTTCAACCTGCTTTATGAGGTTGCCCATTATTGATGCCATTGTCGTCTGCATAAAAATCCTCCTTTTAGCACTTTAAAGCAAAGTACTATAGTTAAATTTTATTAAAATAAAAAAGCTTTGTCAAGCAATATGAGAAAAAAAGAATCGGTCTTTCCCGAAAGAGAAAGACCGATTGAATTTTAAAAATTAATACCAGATCCAGCCGAAGAGAACGATAACGATAATCCACTGCCACCACTGGTAGCTTACGCTTACTTCGCAGCTTTCGTTTACGCGACCGTCAGCACTTGTTACGGTAATCGTTGCACTGCCTGTTCCCGTTGTTGTAAGGTTTCCGTTTCCGTCAACCTTGACTACATCTTCATTTGAAGAATTCCATGTAAGCTCTTCAGGTGCATAGTTTGTTACATAATTGATTTTGTAGCCGTCCTTGTAATACATCGCTACCGATGTGTCGTTAAGCACAAAGCTGTAAAAATCAAAAGTTACTTTTACTTTATCTGTAACATTGTCACTTGCACTGCCGTCTGCCGCCACATCAGTTGCAACTGCACAGTTATTGATTACAGCAGTAAAATCGGCACTTGATACCGGAGCAGAAGTTTTCTTTGTAAATGTGAAGTCATAAATTTCAAAAGGCTTATTGAAATTAACTGTTGACGCAATTGCTACCATCTTTGTTGCAGGGTTTTCTGAGGAAGAAAACGTTACACCATTATTAACAAGATCAACAATTGCGGACTTGAAACCTTCAGCTTTGTCAATTTTGGTACACTCTTTGATTGCTGATGAAGTACGAAGTTCAAAGTCCAAAGCGCTGAAAGTACCCTTCACCAATGAAAATCTTACAACAACCGTTGAAGCTGTTTCCGAAACAAGTGATACCTTGAATTCAGGTACTGCAGGTGTTGCTGCTGAAGCTGAAAACATTGCGATCGGCATAACCATAATCACAGCGAGCACAACAGCGAGAATCTTTTTTATTTTGCTCATAAATATATCCCCTTTAATTAATAATTGCAGTGTTTATTCTAATATTTTTCTCAATATATGTCAACAATTATTTCTTTTTTCTGTACATTTGTTTTTCTATTTGTTATAATGTATACTGATATAGTTTGATATAAGGAGGATCAGCATGTCGAAAAGGAAATATAGCATGGATATGACAACGGGCGTACTGTTCCCCAAAATATTAAGCTTTGCTTTTCCGCTTATGGTTACCGGACTTCTGCAGATTGTTTACAATGCCGCTGACGTTATGGTTGTCGGCAGATTTGCAGGAAGTGTTTCCCTTGCCGCTGTCGGCGCAACATCAACCCTCGTTAACCTTATGCTCAATCTTTTTCTCGGTCTTTCTATGGGTTCGGGCGTTGTTGTTGCAAAACATATCGGTGCAGGCGACGGCGCATCCGTGCACCGTACCGTACATTCGGCGATGCTTCTTTCTATCCTTAGCGGTGTTGCCATCGGTCTTCTCGGCGTTTTCATATCGCCTTATGCTCTCAGTGCTATGGGAACACCCGATGATGTTCATTCGCTTTCAACGCTGTATCTGCGTATCTTTTTCCTCGGCACACCTGCAAATATGGTTTTCAACTACGGAGCATCAATCCTTCGCGCCACGGGCGACAGCAAAAGACCGCTTTATATACTTACGGTAACAGGCATACTCAACGTTGTTCTCAACCTTATTTTCGTTATAAATTTTGATATGAACGTTGCCGGCGTTGCACTTGCAACAATTATTTCGCAGTATGTTTCCGCAATATGTGTTCTTTATATTCTTCTTAACATCAACAGTTACATACATCTTTCACTCAAAAAACTTCGGTTTTATAAAGACGAAATCCGTGACATATTAAAAATAGGAATTCCTGCAGGACTTCAGGGTTCACTTTTCTCTCTTTCAAACGTTATTATCCAATCCTCAATCAATTCCTTCGGTGCTGCGGCAATTGCAGGAAATACAGCTTCGGGATACGTCGACAGTATTATCTTTACCTGCTGCAACTCTGTTTCACAAACGGCGACAACTTTCGCTTCACAGAACCTTGGTGCAGGACAGTATAAAAGAATCCGTAAAATTTACTTCAACTGCATCGGTATAAGTATGGGAATCGCGGCAATTTTCGGTGTTATCCTGCTTACTTGCGGACCGCAGATTCTTACAATTTTCTCAACAGACAGCGAAGTTATAGAAATGGGACTTATCCGCTTACGTCTTTTCGCAGTTACCTACATCATAAACAGCGTTCTCGACGTAACAACGGGACAGATGCGCGGACTCGGCAAGTCGGTTATCCCGATGATTGTAACGATGGTCGGCGTATGCGGACTCAGGGTACTTTGGGTCTTTACCGTTTTTCCGCAATACCGTTCTATGTTTACACTTTATTTATCATATCCCGTTTCATGGCTTATTACGGGAATTGTACTTGTAATTATGTACGCCGTAACATTCAGAAAAATCTTAAAAAGGAGCAGAAGCGATGAAAATACTTGCATTGGGTGACGTTGTCAGCAACAGCGGATGTGAATTCGTCCGCAAAAAGCTTCCCGGATTGAAAAAACTTTACAATATCGATATCTGCATCGCTAACGGTGAAAACTCCGCAACAGGCAACGGTGTTCTCCCCTTTTCTGCCGATCATCTTTTTGCAAGCGGGGTTGACATAATAACAACAGGCAATCACGTTTTCAGAAGAGCTGAAATTCACACTTACCTTGACGAAAGAGACGATATTATCCGCCCTTACAATATGCACGCAAGTGTACCCGGTAAAGGTATTGCAAAGATTGATATGGGCGCTTACAGAATCGGTATAATCAACCTTATCGGAACAGCCTATATGAATTCAAACTTTGCTAATCCTTTCGACAGTCTTGACAAAGCAATTGAAGAAACAAAAGACTGTAGGATTAAAATAGTCGATTTTCACGCTGAATCTACGGGTGAAAAAAGAGCTCTTGCAATCTATGCCGATTCAAGGATTTCCGCATTTTTCGGAACACACACTCACGTTCAGACCGCCGATGCGCAGATACTTGCAGGCGGTACAGGTTATATCACCGATCTCGGAATGTGCGGTTCCGCGGATTCCGTACTCGGTGTTGAGAGCGAATGTGTTATCAAGGCATTGAAAACGGGACTTCCCACAAGATTCAAGACAGACGAGAACAACATAAAGCTTGACGGTTGCGTATTTGAAATCAACGAAAAAACAGGACTGACAGTTTCGGTCGAGCCGATATCGGTTATGTAAATGAGGTGAGCTGATGAAAAGAAAAAGAATAATATCCGCGCTACTTTGTGCAACAATGCTCATCGTTACATTTTCAGGTTGCGAACCGCTTGACCTTTCAATTGACCCGTCTACCGACACGACAGACGTTACACCCGTAGAGGGAATTGATGCAATCGGCTACACTATCCCCTACCTCCGTACTGATTCGCTTAACCCCTACGAATGTGAAAGCGAAACAAACAGAAATATCTCGTCCCTTCTATTTGACCCTCTTTTTAATGTAAATAACGATTTCAGTACAACGGCTGTTATCGCTGAAGACCATTCTTTCACAAGCGACAACAAGCTCAGCGTAAAAATCAAGGTTGGTCTTACATTTACTGACGGTACGGTTCTTACTCCGCAGGACGTTGTTTACTCATTTGTGCTTGCAAAAAGAAGTGAGCTGTATTCACCGTTACTTCTTAATATCAGCGATGCTACCACAGACGGAAACGGCAACGTAGTTTTCACACTTAAAAAAGCTGACCCCTATGCGGTGGCAAACCTCACCTTCCCTATCATAAAAAATAACAGCGATAAGGATAATCAGAGCTCCGACGATTATTCTTCAGCAGTTCCCGTCGGAAGCGGCAGATATCAGCTTTTGCAGGAAAAGGAAAACCGTAAGCTTGTAGTAAACCAGAACCGTCTTGGCGGCTATTATCCCGAATACAAGCAGATCGGTCTCAAGGACATTACGGAAACTTCAGCCGTACCAAGTCTTTTTGAGCTCAATCAGATTGATTTTTACACAGAAAGCTTTGCTGAAGGTGCTTACAAAAGATACACGGGTACAAGCAGCAGTTTCGACACAACAAACTTCGTATACCTTGGAATAAACTCCAATTCCAACATTCTTAAGGATACCGCTGTGCGCCGTGCGATATCCTTGCTTATCGACAGAAACAATATTTCTTCAGTTGCTTTTGCTGACTTTGCAAAAGCGACATCGACTCCGTTCCACCCATCTTTTTTCGGAACAAAAGGTTGTTCTATGATTCCCGTAAAATATGATGAAGATGCCGCAATTGATTTGCTCGAGCGTGCGGGATTTGACACCTTTAACAGTGCAGGAGTCCGTTATTCGCCCAAATCGGGACAGATTCAGTTGCGACTTGTCGTCAACAAAGAAAACGGATTCAAACTTGCAATGGCAAGAAACATCCAGCAGACTCTCGCAGAAGCTGACATCAAGGTTGTTCTCAAGGAATATTCATACAACAGCTATGTAAACGTAGTTAAGGAAGGTGCATACGAGCTTTATATCGGCGAAGTAAAACTGCCAAACAGCTTTAACCTCAACGGATTCTTTGCCGAAAACGGTGCATATTCATTCGGCATTGACCACGAATGCAAATCAGCTACCGATTATAACCTTTTCCTTAAAGGTGAAAAAAACATGCAGGAATTCCTTGATACGTTTACGGACGAGCTTCCGTTCATTCCCCTTTTGTACCGCACAGGAATTACGGTTAAAAGCTCAAGACTCAAAACAGAAGCAAAAACAATTATCAGCGACTATCTTTACAATGTGAACGAATGGACTGTTGAATAATGGACAAAAACACCAACATTCAATATCTTAAGGGTGTCGGCGAAAAGAGAGCAAAAATTCTTAACAAGCTCGGTATTTTCACCGTCGGCGACCTTCTGCGCTTTTATCCGCGTGATTATATGGATTGGAGCAAAATCACAACCATCGCCGCCGCACCTTTCGACATGAACTGTTGCGTGCGCGCAATCGTCAACCATAAGCCGCGCGGAGCAAAAATCCGCAAAGGTATGACAATTTACAAAACGGTTGCAACTGACGGCGAGTCGCTGATGAACATCACAATTTTCAACAATAAATATGCCGCTGAATCGCTTGAAGCAGGAGAAGAATATCTCTTCTACGGCAAAGTCGGTGGAAACTTTCACAGGCGTGAAATGACATCACCTTTGATTGCACCGGTAGAAAACGGAATAAGAATCCGCCCGATCTACCACCAGAGTGCAGGAATAAATTCAAAGGCTATTGAAAAGCTTGTACGTCAGGCATATGAGGCAAAAAAAGATTATTTCGTTGACTGCATTCCGCAGTCACTCCGCGACAAGCTCTGCCTTATGGAAATTAACAAAGCAATTTACGAGTTGCATTTCCCTACAAGCGAAGACACTGTTTCCGAAGCACGTCGCAGGCTTATTTTTGAAGAGCTTTTTATTTTCCAGCTCGGTCTTATGAAGCTCAAAGGCAACAGAAAAGAAAGTACACCCGTGAGCATCGGAAAGGATTTCACGGACGAATTTATAAAGACATTGCCGTTCACTCTTACGGGAGCTCAGGACAGAGCCGTGAGAGAAAGTATCATGCAGATGACATCCAACTTCACAATGAACAGACTTCTGCAGGGTGATGTCGGCTCGGGTAAAACCGCTGTTGCGGCGGCACTTATTTATACAGTTGCGAAAAACGGATACCAGAGTGCATTTATGGCACCGACGGAAATCCTTGCCCAACAGCACTACAAAACCTGCCTTAAGTTTTTTGAAAACACTGATATAAAAATCGCTTTGCTGACAGGCTCTGTCACTGCGGCAAAGAAAAGAGAAATCAAGGCACAGCTTAAAAGCGGTGAAATCCGCCTTATCGTCGGCACTCACGCGCTGATACAGAACGACGTTGAATTTGAGAATTTAGGACTGGTCATCACGGACGAGCAACACCGTTTCGGCGTTAAGCACAGAGGTGCGCTCAGCGGTAAAGGCGACAGACCGCATACACTTGTTATGTCTGCAACGCCTATTCCCCGTACACTCGCGCTTATGCTTTACGGCGACCTTGATGTTTCGATTCTTGACGAGCTTCCGCCCGGCAGACAGCCGATTGAAACTTACGCCATTGATACAGCAAAAAGGCACAGAGCCTTCAATTACGTCAAAAAACATCTTGACGAAGGAAGACAGGGTTACATTGTCTGTCCTCTTGTTGAAGAGGGTGAAACAGAGCTTGCCGCGGCACAGGAATATTCAGAAAACATTTCAAGAGGATTTTTCAGCGGATATTCGGTAGGACTTCTTCACGGAAAAATGAAGCCTAAGGACAAGGAAGATGTTATGGCGAAATTTGTTTCGGGAGAAATCAAGCTTCTTGTCTCAACAACAGTAATTGAAGTCGGAGTTGACGTGCCGAATTCCGTTATTATGGTTATTGAAAACGCTGAGCGATTCGGCCTTTCTCAGCTTCATCAGCTCAGAGGCAGAATCGGCAGAGGACAGTACAAATCCACGTGTATTCTCATCACAGACGCACAGAATGAAGCCGCACAGCGAAGAATGAAGGTTATGACAAGCACAACGGACGGTTTCAGAATTGCAGACGAAGACCTTAAAATGCGAGGTCCGGGTGATTTCTTCGGCTCACGTCAGCACGGTCTGCCCGAAATGAAGATTGCAATGCTTACAGACACAGCAATCCTTAACGAAGCAAACCGATTTGCAAGAGAGATAATTCTTGACGACTCCGATTTCCTGAAAGAAGAAAACCGCAACCTTAAGGATGCGATTACGGAATTGTTTTCAGGTGAATATGTAATGAATTGAATATCAGCAAAAAAGGAGCTGCACGGGCAGCTCCTTTTATTCATTCATAAATGCTTTTAACTTTTCCATCTGCAATTCTGCAGAAACCTTGCCTTCATTGTAAAGCGTTACAAGCTCTTCCTTGTTTCTTGAAATTATTGAAACCTTTTCTGATTTTTCAGGGCAGAAGATAAACGCTTTCCCCTGCGCTTCAAGCTCAAATAATTTTTCAAGTGTTTTGTTATAAACATAGTGGCGGACATTCATCGCCTTGATAATAGCAGGATAATCTTTAAGGATTTCCGAATAAATCTTTTTTCCCATTTCAGGTTTTTTAACGTAACCTCTCGGCCTTGTGAGCACAGCCACGACCTTATCGCAACCGTCCTCCAAAGCGCGCCTGACGGGAATTGAATCCGAAACACCGCCGTCAAAGTATTGCTTGCCGTCAATTTCAATCGGCTGGCACATTGCAGGAATTGAACAAGAGGCTTTGAAAACATCTCCTCTGTGTTTCTCCACGTCTTCCTTGCTGAAATAGACAGGCTTGCTTGTCTGCGCATCAACGGCAACAACATAATACTCCGTTTTACTGTTGATAAGCTTTTCAAAATTTATAGGGTCAACATACTCCGTCAGCTCGGAATAAATATAATCCATTCCGAAAAACGAGCCTGTCGTAATATAATTTTTGAAGCTCATATACCTTTCGTCGAAAGCATAGCTTGTGTAAAACCTGTAATTTCTGCCCTCCTGCTCCGCAATAAATGAAGCAAGATTTGCCGCGCCTGCGGAAACGCCGATACCGTAAGGAAAGCTGATTGAATTTTCAAGAAAAGCATCAAGTACGCCGCATCCGTATATTCCGCGCATACCGCCGCCTTCAACAATCAATCCGATTTTTGACAAATTAACACCACCACATTGCCTTAATTGTAAAAAACAGCGGACAGCGTCAAAGCCGTCCGCCGCAAATATTCAAGCTTTGATTATTTTGCAACAACGATTTCAAGCTCACCGTTTGCATAAGCTTCAACCGCTGCATTAACAGCTTCCTGTGTGCCTTCTGCAACATTAGCTTCGTTGAGGTCTGAAAGATATACAATACCTTCAAGATATCCGCCTTCGAAAGCTGTTTCGGGCTCTTTTTCATCAACGATAGCCTTGATTGCATTTACATAAAGCTGAGTGTAGTTGTAAAGAGGAGCGCAAAGGAAAGCCGATTCGTAAAGCTTTTCGCCTGTTTCCTCGTTTGTTGCGTTAGCATATGTTTCTGAACCGAAGCCGCAGAAGAATACCTTTGCATCTGCTGCTGCCTTAGCAATTTTCTCGTCCTCATAGTCTGAAGCAAGAACTGCACAACCGTCCTTGATAAGCTGATCTGCAGCCTCAGTACCGTAAGCAACTGAAACTGTAGCATCAGCAGCCGCAGCCTTAACACCCATTTCGAAAGCATTAAGAAGCTCTGCGTTTTCTTCGCTTGCAGCAACGAAGCCAACCTTCGGCATTTCAAGTGCAACAGCCTTCATACCTGCAACGATACCTGTGAAGTACATTGCAGCTGTCATATCAGCCTTGTAACCATAGATATTCTTGCCGTTGTTTTCTGCATTATACACAAAGAACTGGATATTTTCGTTGTCGCCTGAAATCTTTTCGATATCGTCAAGGTAATCAGCATCAGTACCGATGATAAGGTTACATTCTTTATTTACAAGCTCAGTAAGTGCAGCTGAAACCGCAGCTTCATCGTCAGGGTTAACGCCTTCAACTGTGTTGAATCTTTCTTCGCCGATGCCGTAGCCCATACCAAGAACTTCGTTGATTGCTGCCATAGCATAGCCTGTGTTGCCTACAGATGCATCCTTTACATCCTCAAGGATAACGCCGATTTTGATATTGTCGTTTGTAACGTCGATGGGCTCCTGCGAAACCATTGAGCAGGAAGCAAGACTCATCATCATAACGACCGCGATTACCAAAGCAATAATTCTTTTAAACTGTTTCATGGATAGTCCTCCTTGAACCACAATATGTTAAGTTAATTATAGTGCATTTCGACAGGAAAATCAAGGTATTTTTAAAAATAGAGTGATATAAGATTTATTTTTTATATTGGCAATTTAAAAATTATGTGTTAATATATTTCCAAGGAGTTGATTTTATGAATAAAACTTTTAAATCATTCATCAGCATAATACTCTGCGTTATTATGACTCTCGCTGTTTTTGTTCCCTCTTTTGCATCTGAACCCAAAACAGCATTTGTCGTAGTCAGCGGAATGAACACATTCCCTCTTATCAACAGCGACGGTGAGCAGGCATTCCCTCCGTCTTCGGATTCTATTACGGAAATGGTTTTTAAAGTCGTACCGCACGTTCTTTCTTTCCTTGTAACGGGCAATTACGATGCACTCGGCGACGGAATCTTCCCTCCGCTTTACGATTGCTTCGGACCTCTTGCTTTCGATACGAACGGTGATTCACTTCACGACGTAAACGGTACACTTTTCGATTGCTCACTCGTAGGCCATGAAGAGCATTTCGTTACAGGCGAATCAAACGAATTCGCTACAGTCCGCGCAGGAATTGAAACTTTCGGTCTTGAAAATACATACTTCTTCAATTATGACTGGAGAAGAGATCCGCTTGAGCACGCAGACAGACTTAATGCTTTTGTTGAAAAAATCAAATCTGAAGGCGATTACGACAGAGTTGCTCTTGCTGCTTTCAGTATGGGCGGAACGGTTACACTTTCATACCTTTATAAGTATGGCAGTGACGACCTTGATACAATCATCCTTTGTTCAACTGCATTCCAGGGTACATCCTGCGTAGGCAGCCTTTTCTCTGCCGACTTCAGCCTTTCACTTTCAGGCCTCTGGCACAGACTTGCACTTCTTACCCGTGACAACACCTGGGAAAACGTTATCGATTACCTTGATGAGGTGCTTGAATCCGCAGGAGTGAACAATTTCCTTGAAACGTTCGCAAACGGCATTACCGACAACCTTAAGGAAAGAATTTATGCAGAGCTTCTTATTCCGATTTTCGGCCGTATGCCGGGTCTTTGGGCGCTCGTTCCCGATGTGAACTACGAGGATGCAAAGGCAACTATGCTCAACGGTGAAGAAACAGCAAAGTTTGTTGAGAGAATCGACACATACCATTACAACGTTCAGCAGAATGCTGAAAAACTCCTCAGCGATGCTATGGACAACGGCACTAATGTTTATCTCCTTGCTCAGTATAACTGGCCGTCACTTCCCATAAGCGACTATGTTTCCAAGCAGAATTCAGACAATCTTATCGACGTTGAATACGCAAGCGGCGGTGCAACAAGCGCATACTTAGGTGAAACATTCGCAGACGATTATGTACAGAAGGTTCCTTCTGAATATAATTACATTTCACCTGACCGTCAGATTGATGCTTCAACATGTATGTTCCCCGAGCAGACCTGGTTCTTCCGTGATATGGGACACGTTGACTATCCTTACGGTGAAAGCACAGATTTCATTATGTGGCTTGCAACAAGCAAAGAACAGCTTACAGTCCGCAGTAATCCTGCATATCCGCAGTTTATGACTTACGATTACGACAACTCAAAGCTTCTTCCTCTCACAGAAGAATACATTGCACCCACAACGGCAGATATGATTTTCGATACGCTTGAAAAAATTACACGCTTCTTTGCAGACTTTATGAAAAACATTCTTTCATACGCTACGGTTTAAAACATTAAAAGCGGAGAGTCACCTCTCCGCTTTGCTTTTGTTCAGAACATATATAAAGTAAAACAACCGCCCTGTTGGACGGTTGTTTTTTTGTGTCGGCATCGCCTTATCTTCCCGGGCGGCTGCCCGCCAAGTATTTTCAGCACAGAAGAGCTTAACTACCGTGTTCGGGATGGGAACGGGTGGACCCTCTTCGCTATCAACACCGTCTTTCAAGAGCTATCACTCTCGAACGCTTGACTATTATACAACGGGTTTTATGCTTTGTCAACACTTTTTTATAAAATTTTTAAATTATTTTTCAAGCACTTTTTCAATCTCACCGATATAGACAAAATGGTAGTCACCCGAACGGTAATTCGATTCAATTGATTCATCGATAAAGCCTGAATTATCCATTTTCTGCACTGCGATTTTGCGGCACTTGATAACAAGACGAGCCTCTGACGGATAAACAGTTCCGCCATCAAAAGAAGGTGTCAGACCTGCCATACCGATTTTGTCACAATCTCTGCCTGATTTTGAACCGCAGATCTTAAGCGCATCCTTATACTGCTCGTCAAAAAAACTGACCGTGAAATAATCGCTGTTATCCATAAATTCTCTTGTGTATCTCTGCGGACGGATGAATGCGAAAACGACATCCTTGCCCCAGAGTTCACCGACAGCGCCCCAGCTTATTGTCATTGTGTTCCACTTTTCTTTGTCACCCGCAGAAACAAGTGCCCAATCGTCCGAAATCAGCTTAACAAGGTTTTCCTTTACTTCTTTGATGTTTGCCAACTCTTTCATATCAATCACCTCTTATAAATTTATGAAACTTTTCTTTTGATAATTCCGATTAAACTGAAAATTGCAAATGTAACAGCATTTACGGCAACAACGCTTGCACCTGCAGGAAGTGAGTACGCAAAAGAAATAAACAATCCCACAAAGAAGCAAACAATTGAAACTACGGCTGAAGTTACAACAACCTTTCTGAAAGACCTGCAGACCCTCATTGAAGTGAGTGCAGGGAAAATTACAAGGCTTGAGATAAGCATTGCACCCATTATTCTCATTCCGATTACGATTGTTATTGCAGTAAGAAGCGAAACAAGGGTATTATACATCTTTGTTTTTGTTCCCGTTGCACGTGCAAAACTTTCATCAAAGGTAACGGAAAAGATTTTGTTATAAAAAACAACATAAAGCACGAGCACCGCTACAGAAAGAACTATACTGACAAATACATCGGCATCGCTCATAGCAAGGATACTGCCGAACATATAACCGTTGACGTCAGAATTGATACCCGTAGTTGTTGATGTGATAATCACACCGACAGCAAGAGCCGTACTTGAAATAAGTGCAATTGCGGCATCGCCTTTGATTTTGCTGTTTTCACTTATCTGCAAAAGAAGAAACGCGGCAACAACAACTACAGGTACAGAAACCGTCAAAGGTGCAAGATTCATCGCAAGTGCAACACACAGTGCACCGAAGCCGACGTGAGAAAGTCCGTCACCAATCATTGAATAACGTTTGAGCACGAGGGTTACACCGAGTAACGCCGAGCAGAGAGCAACCAAAGCACCGACAATTATCGCGCGGAGCATAAACTCATATTCGAACATCTGAAAAAAAGTTTCAAGCACCGGCACCACCCCCGAAAATCAGTTTTGCAGCAGGAGTTTGCATATATTCCTGCGTTGTGCCGAAGAAATCACCGTCGTGTTCCATCGAGAGGATTTTCGTTGCAAATCCTACGGAGTTTTTAATATCGTGTGTGACCATAATTACAGTCACACCGTATTCACGGTTAAGCTTTGCGATAAGGCTATAGAGTTCAGCCGTTACAAACGGGTCAAGTCCCGTTGTAGGCTCGTCAAGCAAAATCAATTTCTGCGTTGCGCAAAGCGCACGTGCAAGGAGCACTCGCTGCTGCTGACCGCCCGAAAGCTCACGAAAAGAACGCGAAGCAAGATCGGCAATCGCAAGGCGCTCCATCACGCCTTTGGCAACTTCCCTGTCGTGTGCATTGTAAAACGATATGATTTTTTTAGAGGAAAGACGCCCCGAAAGCACCACTTCTATAACACTTGCGGGAAAGTCCTTCTGCGCGGCATTCTGTTGCGGCAAATAGGCAATCGACTTTCGCGTAAACCCTTTTCCAAAGGTAATCGTGCCCGAAACAGGTGACAAAAGCCCAAGAAGCGTTTTCACCAAAGTGCTTTTTCCCGAGCCGTTTTCGCCCACAACACAAAGATAGTCCCCCCGCTCTACCGTGAACGATAGCTCCGAAAGAACCGACTGTTTTCCGTAAGCAAGGCTTAC
>JAZSID010000074.1:0-2772 GCA_045533625.1 Acutalibacteraceae bacterium
AAGGTCTTTTGATTCAACGTTGCTCTTAACTTCCTTTATAAGAGCGATATCTGTTTCGCTTACGTTTACAATGAAGTCCTTGGACTTGTCCGGGAAAAGATTCTGGATAACATCGTATGCGGAAGCATCTGACTGCTCAGGAATTCTTATAAGAAGAACTACTCTTGAAGCATCGTTATTGAAACGAAGCTCACGAGCCTTGAGATAGATATCTCCCGGGAGAATGTTATCAAGAATAACATTCTTGATAAAGTTGTTTCTGTCGTATTTTTCGTCAAAATACTGCTTGAGGTTGCTGAGCGCAACTGCGCTGATATTAACATACTTCTCAGCAAGCTCGTCGTCACCATCAACAAAAACTGCGTATTCAGGATGAACCTGGTTGCCGAAAGTCTTGTATGTACAACCGTTCACAACGCAGATATCGGAATCCATAAAGGTTGTAGCCGCCGCAATTGAGTTTACCTCGCCGATTCTTCCGAGTTCACTGCAGGAAATGATTGTACCTGACTCGTCGATAATACCGATTGTTCTGTCGATGGCGCTCTTCATCTGATGTATCACGCCCTGGAAAAGTCTGTTTGACATAATAAAACTCCTCACCTATGAATAATTAACATCAATTAAACCCGTTGTTTGTGCAAAAAGACAACAACAACAAACATTTATACAAAATGCCAATCTAAACATATACATTTTACACAATCAACAAGCTTTTTGCAAGTGTTTTGTGCAGTTTTTTGAAAAATTTTTTCAAAAATCGTTTTTTTGCCCGATGATTTTATCAAAAAGTTACAAATATTACCTCGTTTTTCAGTAGGTTTTGTTTTGTGTAAAATCACCATGTATTGTGAAAAAACGGTGGAAAACTCGTTTTTTGCACAATATTTTGAGTTCATATGTACAAATATCACAAACCGCGACAAAAAAATAATGATGCGGACGTTTTTTCTTTTTCCGCATCATTATTAAGCTGTTTTTACTGTAAATCTTTCTTTTTAAGCGGTGCTTTGTTACCCTCGTCATCAACAACACGGATGCTTTCAAGGGACGCCACGAGGTTTCTTTTGAAAGCCGCAACATACTCTGCACGAAGCTGAGCTCTTTCCTCTGCTTCCTCGGGTGTGAGCTCCTGTTCCCTTGCTTTTCGTGCAAGCTCGTTGATTCTGTCAATTTTCTTCTGGTCCATAATTACCTCCGTAAGGACACACCTTCATACAGATTCCGCAGACCGCACCTCTGCCGATGTGTTTAAATTTATCTTTTATATATTCACTGCACTTTTCGGGATTAAACACTTCTTCACGTTTCATTCCCTCTTGCCATAACGTGCCGCTGATTGCACCCGACGGGCATTTTTCAACGCAGAGATTGCACTCAACACAAGGTGAAACGTACGGCTTTTCCTCATATTCAAACGGACAGTCCGTAAAAAGTGTGCCTAGCCTTACTCTTGCACCGAATTTATTATGAAGGAAGAGGCTGTTTTTACCGATTCCGCCCAAACCTGCGAGCGAAGCAACTTTTTTGTGGGAATACCTGCCATTATAATTCCAGCCATCCTTATTTATGCTCTGCGAAGCGCCAACGGGAATATATTTATATCCGTTTTGTTCAAGCAGGAATCCTGCCTGAAGAATCACACGGTCGATAAATGCATTCACCGTGCGATAATGGTGAAAATAAGTATGTGTAGGTTCATCCGTAATTTCATCAATAATTGCATCTGAAAGCTTTACGACGATACTGATGGCATAGCTTTTCTCCCCGAACGGACCGTCGTTTACGCAAGTGAAGCCAACATCCGCAACACCGTTATCTTTAAAAAGCTTTACAAGCTCGTCCTGAATTTTCATACGTTTCCTCACTCCTGTCCGTAAACAGCCGTTATCAATGCTGCATAATCGCCGATTTCGTCACCGAGGAGCGCAGGCTTTACCGTACAACAGTCCGCAGTATACGAAAGAGCTTCTTTTCGGATTTCCTCTTCCATTGACGGGCGGAGCAAATCCTCGCTCCGCGCAAAGATGCTGCCGATTACAATGCACTCGGGGTTGAGGATATCCATAAGTATCGCCAATATTCTGCCGAGATATTTTCCGCTTGTCCTGTAAATCTCTGCCGATTTTTCGTCACCGTTTTTTGCAGCTTCGGCAAGCTCTTTTGCCGTTTTATCAAGTCCGCAAAGCTTTGCAAGATTTTTAATTCCGCCGCCGCTGCAGTACCCTTCGGCAGAGCCTTTTTTGCCGTAACCCTCGGGGCCGTCTTCCGTCAAACGGACGTGACCGACCTCACCTGCCATATCCGACTTGCCGACATAAAGTCTGCCGTCAAGGATGAGTCCTGCACCGAAGCCTGTGCCGAAAGTGAGAAAAATCATATTTTCAGTACCCTTACCTGCGCCGAGCTTCCATTCCGCCAGTGCACAGGCGTTTGCATCGTTCTGCAAAAAGACGGGTACGTTAAAACGAGAGGAAAGAATTTCGACAATCGGCACATCAATCCACTTCGGAAGATTCGGCGGACAAAGCACAACGCCTGACCTGCTGTCAAGCGGACCTCCGCAGGAAATGCCGATTGCTTTAAAATCTTTTTCTTTTGAAATTATTTCGGAAAATTTTTCAATCACCGAGCAAGGCTCTTCATTCACGTCAGTTGAAAAAGCCGTACGCGAGATTATGCTGAATTTTCCGTCTTCATATTCTCCGACAATAACGGCACATTTCGTACCGCCGATATCAATGCCGATATAGCTCATAGCCTTTCTCCCAT
>JAZSID010000009.1:0-8951 GCA_045533625.1 Acutalibacteraceae bacterium
ATAACAAACGTAGGGTCGATTCACGAATCGACCGTCAGAAACGTAAAGAATTTAACGGCGGCAGCAAGCCACCGCCCTACGTACACGCCTCAAAATGTTTTGTAGGGGACGACGTCCTCGACGTCCCGTTATTTTGAGATGTTCTTGTACGGCGTGTCGCAAGCGTCACGCCGTACAAGAACGATTGAAGACAGGCGTTAAAAATCAGCGGCGCAGCCCCACAACTATTCGTTATTATCTCTTATCTATTATCTGCAAAGGTGCAACCTTTGCTCGACAAACCCGAATTCACTAATCTGTTCACGGGTGAGGTTCACCGCTTCTGTATGCCGCCATAACGCTTTTGAAAATTTCTCCGTTTGACGGTGGTGTCCACGTAATTGCGTTTGCGCCTGCTTCAATGGTCGCACGTATGCTTTCATCTGTCGGTCCGCCTGTTGCGATTATTGGGATATCGTGATATTTCTGCCTGATTTTCCTGACGATGTCTGCCGTTTTCGCCGCGCCTGATACATTGAATATACTTGCTCCTGCGGCAACACGTGCATCGATATCCTCATCTTCACGGACTACGGTTATAACCGTCGGTATATCTACAGATTGAGAAACCTGCTCAACGACTTCATTTGACGTTGGTGCATTGAGCACAACGCCCATCGCACCCTGCATTTCGGCAAACTCCGCAAGACTTATAACCCTCTGCCCTTTTGTAAGACCGCCGCCGACACCGACAAAAACGGGAATGTCCGAAACCTGCAGAATCGCCTGCGTGATGACAGGCTGAGGCGTAAACGGATAAACGGCAATCACCGCATCCGCATTGACGTTCTTTATTATTGCAACATCGGTCGAGAAAACCAACGATTTGATTCTTTTCCCGAAAACGGTTATTCCGCTGCACTCGCGGATAACTTCAGGCACTCTAAGCGAAAACTTTCTCAATGTGCCGTCAATCGGTCTTGGGTGCACCTTTGCCATTCAATCACTTCCTTTTCATTTATAATAGTATATAATTGTTTCCTATTTGTTAAGTAACTTTTAATATACACCTCTATACTTGAAAAATTGGTCAAAACATAGTAGAATAATTGTATATTTTGATTTGGCGAGGATTTATTATGCTTTCTGAAAAAATACAGAAAATTTTACTTGAAGTGCAGAAGCCGGGACGTTACGTCGGCGGTGAGCTCAACAGCGTTATCAAAAACAAGGATGACGTTGCAGTCCGCTACGCTTTCTGCTTTCCCGACACTTACGAAATCGGAATGTCGCACCTCGGAATGAAGATTCTTTATTCCGTCGTCAACAACCGTGACGATGCGTGGTGCGAGCGTGTTTTCGCGCCCGATAACGATATGGAAGAAAAGATGAGAGAAAACAACATCCCTCTCTGGGCACTTGAAAGCGGCGACAGTATCAGGGAGTTCGACCTCATCGGTTTCACCCTGCAGTATGAGCTGAGTTTCTCTAACGTTCTCAATATGCTCGACCTTGCAGGTGTACCTCTTTATTCAAAGGACAGACCCGACCTCACTCCGATTGTTGTTGCAGGCGGCCCTTGTGCGTGTAATGCAGAGCCGATGGCAGATTTCATCGACGTCTTTATGCTCGGCGACGGTGAGGAAACAACAGACCTTCTTATCTCTCTTGTTAAAAAGCACAAGGAGCTCGGTTCTTCAAAGCTTGATTTTCTTCGTGATGTTGCTACCCATAAAGGATTTTACGTTCCTGCATTCTATGATGTTGAATACAATGAGGACGGCACAATCAAGAGCGTAACAGCAAAGGAAACGGCACCCGAAAAGGCTGAAAAAGCTATTGTTTCAGACATGGACAAAGCTGTTTATCCCGAAAAGTTTATCGTGCCCTCAATCGAGGTTGTTCATGACAGAGTTACGGCAGAAATCTTCCGTGGCTGTATCCGTGGCTGCCGATTCTGTCAGGCTGGTTTCCTTTACAGGCCTATCCGCGAAAAATCGCCCGAGGTTGTTGAAGCGCAGTGCAAGAAGCTTTGCGAAACTTCGGGATATGACGAGATTTCTCTCTGCTCACTGAGCACAAGTGACTACACGGGACTTCAGCCACTTCTTAACTCTATGCTCGACTGGACAATCAAAGAGAAAATCAATGTCGCTCTCCCCTCTCTTCGAGTTGATAATTTCTCTGACGAGCTTATGGAAAAGCTTGCGGTCGTCCGCAGAAGCTCCCTCACATTCGCACCCGAAGCAGGTACACAGCGTCTTCGCGATGCAATCAACAAAAACGTTACTGAAGAGGACGTTATGTCAACGGTTGACAAGGCCTTTGCAGGCGGATGGACAGCCGTTAAGCTTTACTTTATGATCGGTCTTCCGACGGAAACTCTCGACGACGTTGCAGGAATTGCACAGCTCGGACAAAGAGTTGTTGACGAATACTACCGCCTGCCCGACAGACCGAAGGGCAAGGGTGTTCAGGTCAGCATAAGCGCTTCTTCATTCGTGCCGAAGCCGTTCACTCCTTTCCAGTGGGAGCCTCAGGACACGCAGGAAATGCTCGCTGAAAAGCAGGAGCATCTTATGGCGAGCGTTACGACAAAGAAAATCAAGATTTCAACCCATACGACGCAGACAAGCTTTATGGAAGGAGTTCTTGCACGAGGCGACAGACGACTTTCAAAGGTTATTGAGCTTGCGTGGAAGAAAGGTTGCAAATTTGACAGCTGGGACGACCAGTTCAGATATGATATGTGGATGGAAGCTTTTGACGAGGCAGGTCTTGACCCGAAGTTCTACGCTAACCGCCGCCGTGATTTTGAAGAAATTCTTCCGTGGGATCACCTCGATTACGGTATAAGCAAGAAATTCCTTATCAATGAAAACAAGAAAGCTCACGAAAGCTTAACAACTCCGCACTGCAGAATTCAGTGTGCAGGTTGCGGCTCAAATAAACTTAACGGAGGTAAATGTGATGCGCTCAGTAAGGCTTAATTTTTCAAAAACAGGCAGAGCGATTTACATCTCTCACCTCGACGTTAACAGAATGATGACCCGTGCCGTCAGACGTGCACAGCTTCCGATGTGGTATACAGAAGGCTTCAACCCGCATCCGTATATCGCTTTTGCGCTTCCGCTTTCACTCGGTCAGTCAAGCGACTGCGAATATATGGACATCCGCATTGAAGGCGATATGTCAGACGAAGAAATCAAAACAAGGCTTAACGAAACGCTCCCCGAAGGATTAAAAATCCTTTCCGTCGGTGCACCCGTACACGATGCAAAGGAAATCGAAAAGGCACAGTACTTTGTGAAAATCGTTTTTGCAACAAGTGAAGAGGCTTCCGTTTTCTGCAATAAGGCTGACGAGCTTATGAAGAGTAACGAGCTTATGGCTGAAAAGCCCGGCAAAAAGGGTCACCGCAAAATTATGAAGCAGGTAAACCTTATTGATATGATTTTTGATGCAAAAATCACCTCGACGGACAATATCGTTAACCTTCAGTGTGTCCTTGCGGCAGGAAATACGCACAATCTCAACCCCACTTTACTTGTTGAAACAATTGAAAATTGTGTTTCCCTCAAACACACTCAACTACATATAGTACGCAAAAAACTTATCACAAAAAATAATGAAAATTTCCGCTAATTTTTTGAAAAAACCCTTGCATTTATGCACGGTTTGTGATAACATATCTAAGCATTTCTGACCACTGCAGGGATAGCTATGCCTTGTAGCGGGGTTTAATGCCCAACATTAAAGCGGACGGTCCTCTGGGGAGTAATCTCGTACGAACGCCTGAAATTCTATGGGAGGTGTCTGTAATGGACGCACTTAAGTTAATCGCACAGGACAGCCTCAAGCCCGAGGTTTCCGAAGCAATCAAGGTCGGTAACACAATTAAAATCTGGGTTAAGATCCGTGAAGGCGAAAGAGAAAGACTCCAGGCTTTCGAGGGTACAGTAATCGCTCGTAAGGGCAGCGGTGTTTCCGAAACATTTACTGTTCGCCGTGTTTCTTACGGTGTTGGTGTTGAGAGAGTCTTCCCGATTCACTCCCCCAACGTTGATAAGATCGAGCTTATCAGAACAGGTAAAGTACGCAGAAGCAAGCTCTACTATCTGCGTGACAGAGTCGGTAAGGCAGCTAAAGTTAAGCAGCAGATCGGCTAATCAACCAAGAGCTGAAGGTACGCAGTGCCGTACCATTGAGGGTATGGGAGGCTTACGCTTCGCCATGCCCTTTTTTCAATTTATAATTATACTTTATAATATACGCTCTCACGTATCGGAGGTAACGCTATGTTTTTAAGCAAGCGTAAGGTTCAGGCTGAACGTACCGAATATCTTAAGGACGGAATGACACCTGAACAAGCAAAAAAACACAGAAAAAAATGGCTCAGGATTTTTGACCTCGGCGGATCAATCGTTACTGCCATTGTTATAATATTTATTCTCTTCACTTTCGTTTTCCGTCCTGCAAGCGTTGTCGGCGAATCAATGCTTCCCACGCTTCAGAACGGCGACTGGCTTATTACAATGCCACAAAGTGAATATGAATACGGCGATATCGTTGTTTTCACTCCTGACGAGAATATGGTAAACCACGAGGGCGAGCCGCAGAACGGCGAACCTTACATCAAGAGAGTTATCGCAACCGCAGGCCAGACAGTTGACATCAACTTTGTTTCTGGTCAGGTTATGGTCAACGGCGAAACGCTTGACGAAAAGTATATTCTCGAAACAACAAGGGAGTCCTCTGACGTGAGCTTTCCCGTGACAGTACCCGAAGGCAAGGTTTTCGTTCTTGGTGACAACCGTAACAACTCACGCGACAGCCGTACAAGCGGTGTCGGCTTTGTTGACGAAAAAACTATCCTCGGCAAGGCTGTTTTCAGGATTCTTCCGTTAGGAAGCTTCGATGTTTACGAAAATTTCAAGCCCGGTGAATAATTATGGAAAACACTCCCACTGTTGAAAATACAACTGAAAAGAAAAAATACGGTCCTGTCGGGCTTGTTTACGACGTTGTTTCAATCTTTACAACGGCGCTCGTGATTATCGCGTTCCTTTTCACTTTCTTTATCCGTTTTGTCGGAGTTGACGGAAGCTCAATGGAACCGACTCTCAATCACGGTGACTGGCTTGTTGTTTCCGCGATAAACAATAACATTGAAGTCGGAGATATCGTAATCAGCACACAGCCGAACTCCTTCAACGAGCCTCTTGTTAAACGCGTTATCGCAAAGGGCGGACAGACGATTGATATCAACTTTGAGTCAGGTGACGTCTTTGTTGACGGCGAAAAGCTTAATGAGCCGTATATCAAAGAACTCACTCACACATCCGAGGGTGTTTCATTCCCTCTCACCGTTCCTGAGGGAACACTTTTCCTTATGGGCGACAACCGTAATAATTCAACAGACAGCCGTTCAAACCTCGTCGGCTGCGTTGACGAAAGATACGTGCTCGGCGTTGTTAAGCTCCGTCTGGCACCCGAATTTTCAAAAATAGATTAACATTGTGCAGGGGGCTTATTTTTCAAGCCCCCGTTTTTGCAATACAGGAGAAATTTATGAGCGATTTTCAGAAACAAACAGTTCAATGGTTTCCGGGTCATATGGCAAAAACCCGCAGACTTATTAAAGAAAGTCTGTCTATGGTCGATTGTGTAACGGAAATCCTTGACGCAAGAATCCCTCTTGCAAGCCGCAACCCCGAAATTGAAGAAATCACTGCCTCAAAACCGCGCATCATCCTTCTTAACAAATGCGATATGGCGGACGAAAAAATCACGGCAGAATGGATAAAATATTTTAAGGCTCAGGGTGCCGAGGCAATCGCCGTTGACTGCCGTACGGGCAAGGGTCTTAACGCTTATCACCCTCTTGTTAAAAAAGTTCTTGCCGAAAAAATCAAGGCAAACAACGAAAGAGGAATGGTCGGCAAGTCGCTTCGTGTTATGGTTGTCGGAATTCCGAACACGGGCAAATCATCCTTCATTAATAAAATGGCAGGACGTGTCCGTGCAAAGGTAGCGGACAAGCCGGGCGTTACAACAAGCAACCAGTGGTTCAACATCGGCAACGGTATCGAGCTTCTTGACACTCCGGGTGTACTCTGGCCGAAATTTGACGATCCCCTTGTAGGCGATAAAATAGCCTTCATCGGGTCTATCAAGGATGCTGTTATTGACATTGAAACAATGGCGGTACGCCTTATTGACACTCTACGTGACGGTTACCCCGAAATGCTTGCGGAAAGATACAAAATTTCCGATTTTGAAGATTTGCAATCCTGGGAAATCCTTGAAATGATTGGCAGAAAAAGAGGAATGCTCATTTCGGGCGGCGAAGTGAACACGGAAAGAGCGTCCGTAATGCTTCTTGACGAATACCGCGGCGGCAAGCTCGGCAGAATTTCAATGGAATTCCCAAAAATGTAGGAAAACAGAACAAAATCTAACAATTTTTAAATTTATTTTTGATTAGTTCATAAATTATACAAATTAAGGTTTATAATAGAAATTGAACAACGGAATTGGAGGGAACTACTATGGCAACAGAAAAAATTCTTGTAGTCGATGATGACAACAATATCTGTGAATTACTTCGTCTTTATCTTGAAAAAGAAGGCTACTCCGTTACTCTTGCAAAAACAGGCATGCAGGCTGTGCGTTCGTTTGCCGAGCAGCAGCCCGCCCTTATGCTTCTTGGCATCATGCTTCCCGAGCTTGACGGCTGGCAGGTTTGCAGAGAGGTAAGAAAATATTCAAACAAACCGATAATTATGCTCACTGCCAAGGGCGAAACTTTCGATAAGGTTCTCGGCCTTGAGCTTGGAGCAGACGACTATATCACAAAACCTTTCGATGCAAAGGAAGTCCTTGCAAGAATCAAGGCTGTTCTTCGCCGTTCAGGCGGCGGCTCAATGGTTGAGCACGCAGAGGAAATCAAGCAGGTTTCTTACGATAACCTTGTAATCAACCTTACAAATTACGAGCTCAAGGTAAAGGGAAACCGCGTTGAAGCTCCGCCGAAGGAAATGGAGCTTCTTTACCACCTTGCAAGTAACCCGAACCGTGTTTTCACTCGCGACCAGCTTCTTGACGAAGTGTGGGGCTTTGATTACTACGGTGACAGCCGTACGGTTGACGTTCACGTCAAGAGAATCCGCGAAAAGCTCGAGGATGTTTCCGATAAATGGGAGCTTAAGACGGTATGGAGCGTCGGATACAAATTTGAAACCAAGGACTGATAGTCTATGGGCAAAAAGACAAAACAAAGAAACACAAGGCTGTTCCGTAAATATCTGTTTATCATAACCTCGGTCATTCTTATGAGTGTTATTCTTCTTTGCTCGTCGTATCTTTTCCTTGCTTCACGGCATTGGAATTCCGAGCAGCTGAGTACACTTCAGCACAATTCAGATATTATTGCGCAGAACGCACAGCAGATTCTTGTCCGCTACAACCGCACAGATATTGACGGCAAAACGGACACCTCACCGCTTGTGATGATCTGCAACACGATGACGATAATGTCAAAAGCGATTGAGGCAGATATTTTCATTACGGATATGAACGGAAAAGTCGTCGTCTGTCAGGACATGATTGACGATAACCTCGGCTTTTCAAACAAGCATCGCTGTCCTGTTCACGGCAGATACCTCATCGATGAAAAAATCATCTTTGAAGCAGGAAAAGGAAACTATTCCGAATCCTCCACCCTCGGCGGAACCTTTGCCGACAAACAGCTGACAACGGCTTCGCCGATTACTGTGAACGGAGAAACCGTTGCAATCGTTTTTGCAACCGAGCCGATTCAGACAAGCTGGTACAATTACGCCGAAAGAGTTGTTGAAGTTTTCCTCTCCGCGGCGGTGCTCGCGCTTATCGTTTCATTCCTGACGGTTTATTACCTTTCATACAGGCTTACACGTCCGTTGAAGCTGATGTCCGACGCAATCAGGCACTATGCGGCAGGCGATTTCAGCTACAAGGTTAAGGTTAAGGGTTACGACGAGCTGTCCGAGCTTGCGGATTCCTTCAATGCGTTGGCGATGTCGCTTTCCTCGCAGGAAAGCTCGCGACGAAGCTTCGTTGCAAACGTTTCGCACGAGCTGAAAACACCGATGACTTCAATCGGAGGCTTCATCGACGGAATACTTGACGGTACAATCGGCAAAGACAAGCAGGATTATTACCTTCACCTTGTTTCCGACGAAGTGAAACGGCTTTCAAGGCTTGTTACGGGAATGCTGAATATGTCCAAAATCGAAGCAGGCGAAATGCAGATTAACCTGAAAAACTTCGATATAAGCGCAACTATTTTTAAAACCCTTCTTAATTTTGAGAAGAAAATCAACGATAAAAACATTGAAATCGTCGGTCTTGACACAATGCAGAGCATAACCGTAAATGCCGACGAAGATATGATACAGCAGGTTGTTTACAACCTCATTGACAATGCGGTCAAATTCACTCCTGACAACGGTTACATCTTTATAAAAGATTATAAGGACAGCGAAAAAACCTTTGTCAGCATAAGAAACAGCGGCGACGGCATTGAGCGCGACGAGCTTAACAAAGTCTTTGAGCGTTTTTATAAAATTGACCGTTCACGAAGCTACGACGTAAAGGGTGCAGGACTCGGACTCTTCCTTGTCAAAAGCATAATCGAGCTTCACAGCGGCGAAATCAGAGTAGACAGCAAGGTCGGCGAATACACCGAATTTGCTTTCTGGATACCAAATCAATTTTAAACTCCCGAAAGAGAGGCAGGATAAATTACCATGAACGAATATGGCAACGACTTCATTCCGAACAATGAACCAACTCCGACAAACCACCCTGTAAACGAACCTACACCGTCATACGAACCGATAAACGAGCCTGCGCAGCCGACTCAGCCCGAGGAAGCTCCCCAGCAGACTTCTTACACAGACACTCCTCCCGTTGAAAACCCTTACTTCACG
>JAZSID010000052.1:0-18871 GCA_045533625.1 Acutalibacteraceae bacterium
ATAACAAACGTAGGGTCGATTCACGAATCGACCGTCAGAAACGTAAAGAATTTAACGGCGGCAGCAAGCCACCGCCCTACGTACACGCCTCAAAATGTTTTGTAGGGGACGACGTCCTCGACGTCCCGTTATTTTGAGATGATCTTACGGCGTGTCGCAAGCGTCACGCCCTACAAGAACGATTGAAGACAGGCGTTAAAAATCAGCGGCGCAGCCCCACAACTATTCGTTATTATCTCTTATCTATTATCTGCAAAGGTGTAACCTTTGCTCTACAAACCCGAATTTGCAGGATTTTTAACTAACAAAACCCTCTTACGGAGAAATATTATGACTAAAAAATTATTCATTCAGGCGATTGTAAAGTTCATAGCGGGTGTTGTTCTTGTGGGATTGCTTGTTTTTCTTCCTGCAGGAACGGTTTCGTTCTTCGGCGGCTGGCTTTTTATGGGCATTCTTTTTGTCCCGATGTTTCTTGCGGGAATCGTTATGATGTTCAAAAACCCGAAGCTACTTGAAAGCCGACTTGATGCAAAAGAAAAGGAGAAAGAGCAGAACCTTGTCGTGAAGCTCAGCGGACTTATGTTTCTTGCCGGCTTCATTGTTGCAGGTCTTGACTTTCGTTTTGGCTGGCTACTGTTGCCGAAGGCTGTGTGCATCGGTGCGGCGGTTGTGTTTCTTTTTGCCTATGCACTTTATGCCGAAGTGCTTCGTGAAAATACATATCTTTCACGCACAATAAAAGTGCAGGAAAATCAGAAGGTTATCGATACGGGTCTTTACGGTATCGTAAGGCATCCGATGTATGCCGTTACCTTGCTTCTTTTTCTCTCGATGCCTCTTGTTTTGGGTTCGGTGTGGTCTTTTTTGATTTTTCTTGCATATCCGTTTATAATAGCAAAGAGAATTAAGAACGAAGAACAGCTTCTCGAAAAGGAGCTTGAAGGCTATATTGAGTACAAGAAAAAAGTAAAATACAGAATGATACCGTTTATATGGTAAAAAACAAATCGCTTTTTTGTCGGAAATTTCCCTCAAAAGGCGATTTTTATATATATTACACAAAAAGCATTTACATTCAAAAAAATTAATGGTAAAATAACTTAAATATATTGTCGTTTCGGCAATTTTAGAAAAGAGGTCGTTGCTATGAGAAAAGCTGTTAAAACAATTCTTTCGTTGTTGCTTTGCGTTTGCTTTTTAATGCCGACGGTTGCATTCGCTTCGGAAGAAAAAACAGCAGCGTACAATCCTGTTCAGGAGTACATTGAAGAGTCACAGATGGATACAGGCTTACTGGTAAAAATCCAGCTTTCCAAGGTGCTTAATTTTATAAGCAATTTTGTGATTAACGATGTTCTCGGCGGAGTGCTCGGATTTGTTATTCCCGATTCGGCAGCAGTTGCAGATTTTGAGGAATTCAATATCGACGAGTACGGCAATTTCTACAGAGGTATGGAAACTTTCATTGACGAGCCGCAGGGCGAAAAGGTCTGGAGCCTCGGTTACGGTAAGGCTTCCGTTCTTCCTGCAGATTTCGGCGAGAAGGCTTACGCGAAGGGCGCATACCTTCCCTATGTTTTCGGCAATGCGATGTACACTGACGAAGACGGACAGGAAGAAGACCTTATGGCAAGAGCAGTTGTTATGAATGACGGCTCAGGCAGAGGTAATGTCGTTTTCATTTCTCTTGATGCGATGGGCTTTGCAAATGCGGACGTGCGACTTATCCGTGAGGCTCTTAAGGAAGTTGCGGAGGAAAACAACATCGTCAGCATCAACGTTTCCTGCACCCATATTCATACGGGCATCGACTCTCAGGGTGTATGGACTGACCCGATCGGATGTATTCTTAACAACATCTTTTCTTCCGACGTAAGATACGGTGTTGAGCGTTCATTCATCGAATCTGTTGTCAAGGGTTCAAAGGAAGCTGTTGAAACAGCGCTTAAGGATATGACAAAGGGTAAGCTTTATTATTCACAGACAGAGATTGAAGAGTATGTTCACGACAGAACAGCTCCGATTTCACTTGATAAGAATTTATACAAGCTTGAGTTCGTTCCGTTTGATTCGGCAAAAACTCCGACGGTGATCGCAACGTTTGGTTGCCATCCCGAATCTGCAAGCTATGACTGGGCAAGTGCAGACCCCGACAAACCTCTTTCTTTTGATAAAAAATTCACTTCGGACTTTATCTGGTATGCAGAAAAAATACTGAATGCCGCAGGATATAATTTCCTCTTCATTCAGGGTAATGTTTCAACGGTAACTTCTTCAAGACATCTCTCGGGTGACGGTGTTCCGCAGTCTGCGCATTATTCAGCTGTCCGTTACGGCTACGAAATGGGTTACATAATCGCAGGTCTTAACATGACGAGGGAAGAAAGAATTGCCCTTAACGAAGCGACAGGCGACAGACTCGGAATTGAAGAATACAAAGACGTTTACGAAGAGTACACACTCTGGTACGACGGCCTTGAAACAGTTGAGGCTCAGGAAGTGAAGCCTGTTCTTAACGTCAAGCACGAGCAGTTCACTGTCAAAATTGACAATAATATCATCGCTCTTCTCGGCAAGACATCAGTTGCGGACAACTTTGTTCTCAAGGATAATTGGGGAAGATATTATACCGTTTCCGAGGTCGGCTACCTTGAAATCGGCGACAATATGAAAGTATATATGAGCCCCGGCGAAACATTCGGCGAGCTTCTCCTCGGCGGCAGCGGCGCAAAGGGCTTTGAATACGCTCCGATCAGAGAATACACAGGCGAAGATATTATCATAATGGACCTTATGAACGATGCCGCAGGTTACGTTGCAAACCCTGCAAACTATGTTATTGCAGGTCTTCAGTACAACGAATACACAGGAGTTTTTGACAGCGACACATGGTGTCTTATCTCCTATGGTAAGGGCGCGGCACCGACATTCATCGGAAACTTCTACAAGATTTATGACAGTGTAAGATAAGGAGGCTAACCAGGATGAAAAAGACTTTGAAAAAAATCATTTCAACACTTCTTGTTGTTGTAATGCTCTTTACGGGCGCAACGGGTGTTTCGGCAGCGGATACAGCTGCTATGGACAACAGCGGAGTTATGTTTGCTACGAACGCAATCAACAGCTTGCTTAATGCTGTGTTTATAGGCTTCAGTGCACTCTTCCCGAAGGATTTCCCGACAGTTGACGAATATTATGAATCAGGAAGTGAGAACTTCTACGCAGGTATGGACACTTTCGTTGACGAACCCGTAAGCGGTGCAAAATGGCATCTCGGTTTCGGCAAGGCAAGTATGGTGCCCGAAAACCTTAAGGACGGTTCAAAGGAATATTACACCGGCGGTTACTTCACACAGAAGGTAAACGGTGTTTATGATGACCAGGGTGCAAACGCAATCGCAATGCACGACAATTCAGGCAGAGGAACGGTTGTTTCCGTTTCAATCGACGGTGTAGGCGTCAACAACGCTGACGTGCGTACAATCCGTGCGGAGGCAGAGCGTAAGCTCAGCGAGCAGGGTATTGCAAGCGACATCGTTGCAATCAATATCAGCGCAACTCACTGCCACACAGTTATCGATACTCAGGGCTTCGGTCTTGTTCCCATTATTACGAAGGTTTTCCACAATATCCTTTCTTTCCTTCCTTTTATGGAACCGTTAAGAAGTATTGACGCAGAATTTCATCCGCTTATGATTGATGCAACATCCGATGCAATCGTTGAAGCGTACCGCAATATGGAAGCAGGTGAGCTTTACTATTTTGAAACAGTTGGCATCGGCAGAAGCGAAAGAAACCAGAATTATATGGATGACGAATACGATTATATTTTCAACAAGAGATATAATCTTGAAGGTTATCAGCACGTAATCGCTTGCTTCAAGTTTGTGCCCGATAGCAAGGCTTCAAAGCCGACAGTTATCGCAAATCTCGGCGGACATCCGACAACAATCAACAGAGAAACAAAGCTCCTTTCAGCGGACTATCCGCATTACATGGAAGAAAAAATCAACGCTGCAGGAATGAACTTTGCGTTCATTCAGGGCGCACAGTCGCCTATTTCAGTAAACAAAGGCGGCGTTAAAACTCAGGAAATCGTCGACGAAGTCAATGCAGAAATCGAAGCTGATCCGCGCGTTAAGGATTACGAGGGAGCAAAGATGCTCGGTTACGAATTTGCAAGACTCATCATCGAAGCTCAGACAGAAACAGAACGCGTTGAGCCGATGCTCAATGTAAAAATGGAAGAATTAACAATTCCGATGGAGTACGGTCTTATGCACCTCGGTGCGACTTCAGGTCTTCTCGGTACGACAACGGTTAAGGACAGGTCAGCACCGTGCGGATATTCCGTAATCAGTGAGGTCGGCTACCTTGAAATCGGCAAGGACATCGTTATGCTGACCGTTCCGGGCGAACTGATTCCGCAGCTCGTTTACGGTAATGTTGTTGATAAAACACAGTCCTACCTCGGCGAGGATTGGGAGCTTGATATTACGTCGGAGCTCATCGGTGAGGACAAAACTGTTCTTGTAATGGGCCTTTGCAACGATGCTATCGGTTACATCGTACCGGATAACGACTATGCTCCGTTTATTGCGGATTCACTCTGGAACACAGAGCTTGGCGAAAAACTCTGGGGTCCTGCACAGCACCATTACGAAGAAATGCTTTCAATGGGAAGTAAGACAGGCTCAACTGTTATGGGCGCGCTCAATGCTCTTGTTACAGAGGTTCAGTAAATAACAAAACATCATAATTTTTTCAGGGGTGAAAATTATGGCATTAAAAAGGGAAAAGGGAGCTAACGCGCAGGCGTTCGATGAGCTTCGCAAGCAGGACGACACTTCCGAAGCGAAGCGAATGGTTAACCGCCGATACGTCGGCACAAAGGAAACCCTCGGATTCATAATCTGGGATGCGGCGCAGAGCTTTAATATCAATATCTATTCAACACGTTTTATAACGAGTATCGTTGGTGTTGACCTCGGTCTGCAGACAATCGCAAATGCGATTAACAGCGTGTGGGATATCGTTAACGATATGATTTTCGGTGCGGTTGTTGATAAAACCCGTACCCGTTGGGGTAAGTTCAGACCGTATCTTATGTTCCTTGCACTTCCGGGATGTATTCTTACATCGCTTTACTGGCTTATGCCGCACCTTTTTGCAGGTACGTCGCAGGTGGATATGCTTAAGTTTATTTTCTATCTTTTGCTGACGGTTACCCGCGAAGGTGTTACAACTTTCCAGACAATTTCACGAACGGGACTTATGGCGACGATAACGCCCAATCCGATTGACAGAACACGTCTTATTACAATTGCAAACTTTGCCTCAGGCTTCTTCGGTGAAAAGCTGCCCGAACAGGCGGTAACAATTCTTATCGACGTGTTCCGCGGAATGTATGCAAAAAATCCGATTAAGCTTTCAAAAGCTTATACGAATCTTTTCGTCGGAATGGGTATTTTCACTACGGTCGCATCAAGTATTTCCTCTTTCTGGTTTTTCTACAACTCAAAGGAAAGAGTTTTGCAGTCCGTAAAATCTCCGGGAGTAATAGAATCTGTTAAGTCAGTTATCAGCAACAAACCGTTATTGCTTATAACTTTGTCAGATTTCCTCAGCGGTTTTGCAATCAAGGGAAGTCAGGATGACTATTACACCGATGTTCTTCATTTCTCATCAATGACGCTTGTTGCAGGTATTCCTGCCGCACCGATAAGCCCTGCCAGCTACGCTTGGGTTCCGTGGATGAGAAAGCATTTCTCAAGCCGTACGCTTTATATCCTTGCAAAAGAAATCGGTAATATTCTTTATGTTCCCGTATTCATTTTCGGTTGTATCGGTATGAAGGGCAATTTCGCGGGCGGTATGTACCAGAAGGTTGTGCCGATGGGTATTGCAATGGCTCTTTGGGAAATCATATGGACTTTGTTCTTCGGACTCAAGTCTGTTATCGGAACAGAAATGTACAACGAAGCAATGGACTACTGCGAATGGAAGAACGGCTACCGCACGGAGGCGATGGCATCCGTTGCACGCGGTACTGCTGCAAAAATTTCTTCAAGCGTAAGTAACGTTGTTACAACAATGATAAAGAAAATTATCGGCTACGAAGCGGATGCATTCAGAACAGGTAAGGAGCAGACAGATAAGGTTAAGTTCTACCTCTTTGCAATGTTCACAATTATTCCTGCCGTTACAGGTTCACTCGGAATTATCCCGATGCTTTTCTATGACCTTGATAACGACAAGAAGGAAAGAATGTATGCAGAGCTGATTGCACGTCGCAAACTTGTTTCGCAAAAGCTTGGCAGCGATACCGAAAATATCCTCGGCCTTGCGGACACAGTTTCTGTAGGAGCAGACGAAGAATAAACCTCTCTTAATTCAGGAGAATATTATGGAAATCAGATACATAAAAGAAAACGAAGCCGCCGACTTTCAGAAAGTTTCGGCTGCCTCGTTCATCTGGAAATTTAATGCTGAAGAGGACAATACCGTAAAAAGTCCTGTCCTCGCAGCTTTTGAAAACGGCAGACTCATTGCAGGGGTTGAGATATTTAACTTCAGGACTAACTACTGCGGCAACTTTCTCAATACGATTATTGCATCAGGAGTCTGCAGTCTTCCCGAGTGTCGCAGAATGGGCGGTGTCAGAAAGATTTTTGAAAAGATCGGTGAAACCGCAATAGAAAACGACTGGGTTCTTGGTTTTTTGCATCCGTTTTCAATTGCATATTATGAAAAGTTCGGCTATGCAATTGTTAACAGGATGTCTTTAATCAGTGTGCCCTTTGAAAAGCTGAGGCATATTCCCTACAACACAGACGTTGAACTTTACGACGGAAGTCAGTTTGACGAGATCAGAGAACTTCACGAAAAATGCGCACTCAAAGAAAATCTTATGACTTTGCGCGAAGACAAAAACCACTTTTGTGACAAACCGCTTGAAGAAACGAATTATACTTACATTCACCGTGACAAAAACGGAAAAGCTGACGGATATGTAAACTTCATGGTGAACAGACCAACCGAAGTTGCGGTTGAGGATATGATTGTACTCACACCCGATGCGCTTCTCGGTATAATAGGATTCTTACGGAATTACGACGGTATTGCAAAAACTCTTCTGGTTCACAAGCAGTATCCGGGCTCACCCTTTGCTTGTCTTTGCGACAGTATTGACGAAGTTTCTTACTCTCAGGACGGAGTTTCAGCGGGAAGGATTTACAACCTGCAAAAGCTTCTTGAAGCTAATGTTTATCCCGAAAAACACGGCAGATTCAGACTGAAATGCATTGATGACATTGAGCTGAACAATGCAATTTTTGATGTTGAATATGAAAACGGCAAAGCAACCGTAACACGTAAGGATGACGGTGAATATGATATCTGTCTTACTGCCGCTGCTGCCGCAAAGCTTATGCTTGCGGGTGAGGGGCACACTGCCGAAACTGCGGTGTATCTTAACGGGGTTGAAATTAACGGCAACGCGGACGATTTCTTCCGTGCATTTCCTCACCGTTTTACAAGATTTACAGACAGTCCGTGGACAGAGTAAAAATTTTTTATTGGAGATGAAGCTATGAAAATCGCAAAAAAGTTTTTATGCATTTGTCTGACCTTAATAATGTTGGCTTCTTCCTTTGCAGTTGCTTCAGGTGCTGCTGAGCTGACTTTTGATGTTTCGGATGCGGTAATAGTGATTTCACAGACCGCAAACAAGACTGACAAATATGCCGCAGAACGTCTTAAATATTACCTTGACGAAATCACAGGCGGAAACATTCAGATTGTTACTGACAATGTGAATGCCGACGTTGCAATTTCTGTTGGTGCAACAAACCGCACGGATGCCGATTTTTCTTCAGGTGCGGACGGAAGTTATATCATAACCTCTTCCGGGAATGAAATTATAATCAACGGAGCAGGTAACAAGGGTACCATCAACGGTGTTTACGCTTTCCTTGAAAAATACTGCGATTGTCATTGGTATGAATCAGAAGTTATAATCATTCCGGAAAATGCCGGGCTTGAAATTCCCGCAGGAATTGACGTTGAATACACTCCGTTTTTTGAATACACAGAAGCGGACACAAAAAGTGCGTGCGATCCCGAGTTTTGTATCGCAAATGGTCTTACGGGCGGCATTTACAAAAACCTGACGGATGAACAGGGCGGTGACGTCGATTATCTCGGTCTTCCAAGTCATACGCTTACAAGCATTTACTGCAACCCGTCAAAATATTTCGATGAGCATCCCGAATATTTTGCCTTGCACAACGGTTTGCGAACAACGAAGCAGCTTTGCCTGACAAATGAGGATGTTAAGGACGTCGTAACTCAGGAAGTTTTTGAAGTGCTTTCTCAACAGCACAATCCCGAAGCTTCGGTTCAGATTCTTTCCATAACCCAGGCAGATAACAGTGAGTACTGTATGTGTAAAAACTGTGCGAAGCTTGATGCTGAAAACGGCTCACAGGCAGGAACAATGCTTACTTTTGCAAATGAAATTGCAAAAAGAGTCAAAGCGACAGGAAAATATGACAATGTTGTAATTGACACTTTTGCATATCAGTATACACGAACAGCTCCCTCTCAGGTTGTACCTCGTGAGGATGTTATTGTCCGCCTTTGCTCAATCGAATGTTGCTTTGGTCACACTCTTGACGACCCGAAATGCAAGGAAAACGTCAAGTTTATGGATGACCTTGAAGCGTGGAGTAAAATCTGCAACAGACTTTACATCTGGAATTACAATCTTAACAGTGACGAAAGTGTAAACATTAACGCAAACTTCGGCACACTTCAACGCAACACACAGATTTTTTACGAACATAACGTAAAAGGAATTTATCAGCAGGGCGTCTTTTACATCAACGAGTGCGACGGTGAGTTTGCCGAAATGAAGACATATCTTCTTTCAAAGCTGATGCAGGACCCGTACCTTGATTACGAAGCTGAAATGCTCGGATATTTAACGGGAGTTTACGGCCCCGGCGGTAAGCACCTTAAAGAATTTATTGATATTGTGACTGAACATGCAGTTACAAAAACTAAACACCTTTACCTTGAAGAGGATTCAAGATTTTCTCTTCCCGGTATGATGCCGTGGGAAGTTTCACGTTGCGATGAGCTTTGGGAAATGGCAAAAGCCGAAGCCGAAACAGACGAACAGCTTCAGCAAATCATCCGTTCAGAAATCTGTTGGCGATATTGGAAATGTTCAAACAAGCGTTCCGAATTTTCGCTTTTCCAAAGTCCGTATCTTCAGATGAAGGCTAACAAAGAGCTTTACGAAGACCTTGTTGCGCTTGGAATAACAAGAATGGGCGAAAGACCGGGTCACGAGCTTTCAAGCAATGAATTAAGGCACTATACACGCCGTATCTATACGTGGATTACGCTCTATGACAGCCCTGTATGGGATGCGATTAATCCGTTGGCTGTTAAAATGTACGAAGCGTTAGAAAGAATTTATATATTTTTACATCCCGGTATGTATTAAAAAACAACCACGGTTCTCTTTTGAAGAGAACCGTGGTTTGCTTGTTTCAGGGGACAATGCCCCAATTAATTTTGTTCAAGAATCTTTTCTTGTCTTTCTTCAAATTCTTTTTGCGAAATAAGTCCGATTTCAAGAAGATACTTTGCTTTCTTTAGTTCTGTTTTGGTGTCAGTCTGTTCAGGATTATTTTCTGTTTTCTTAATGCCTACAATCCAGAAAAGGAAGAAAGAAACCGTTGCAACAGAGTTAAAAATAACATTCATTAAATATCCGGGGTTACCGTAACTAAGTTCATCAATACCGAAAGGAATAGCGTTAAAGGTGGTTAAAACATTCAGAATAATTATAATAATTGCAAGAACCTTTAACCGCCGTAATCTTTTAAACTCTTTGTTGACAGAAATAACGGCAATAACAGAAAAAATTACGCAAAGCAAACTTTCATAAAAACTGAGTGTAAGCTGAAAGTCACTCAAAAACGCATAAATATTGCCTGATATTATCAGATCTTCCACTGTTTCAAGCGGAACAATCACTTTAAGAAGTTCTTCATAACCCAAAACAAACGGAGCGCCGCCAACAACAAGCAGACTTCCTGCACTTTTTATAAGAAAAAGAATACAGCTTGCAGAAAGCAAAAGATGATTGAGTTCTTTCCCGGCAAAGTAAAAGAGATAAACTGACAAAAGTATGAACGGTGAGCAGAGAAAAACAGATACCGGAATTTCTGCCAAAAACGTAAGGAGATGAAACACGGGATGACGAAGATAATCGGCGGCAAAGATGAGAACGTTTGTAACAAGATAACCTACCGCACCGATTGCGGTAACGATGCCGAGCCACAGAAGATTTTTACGGTTAGCCGAATAATTCATATGCGCACCTCCGTTAAAGTTGTTTTAAAAAAGTTTTAATTCTTCCGTAACCCTTTCGGATAATGGTTTTTAGCTGTGCTGTTGACAACTTTTACTCCACCGAGGGTGCAACCGTCGATTAAAACCGTTGCCCAGCCGTTTTCGCAGGAGCAGGGGATTGTATTGCCTTTAAGGTAGCTGTCCGCCTCTTCTTGTGTCAGTTCAATCTGCCTTCTGAAATTCTTACCCATCGCCATAAAGAATTGGTGGTGAGGCTGAATATAATTTTTCTGAACCGAACCGATTGTTACACCGCAGGAAAATGCAACACCTTTCGGAACCATAAAATCAGGTTCGAAATAAACAATGTTGTCTTTGTATTTCTTAACGCAATTCTTATCATAATTAACAAGCGTTGAATCAAGAAAATCGAATACAATTTTTTCTTCTGCCTTTGGAATTTTTTCAAGGGCATTTTCTCTTTTTATGTTAACGTAATTGGTGTCCGTCTTTTTAAGTAGGGCAAGAAACTGTCCTTCGCCCTTTGAAATGTGCGGATAAAATCTGCGACAGAAAGAAATGTTTTCCGTTTTGCAACCGTCAAAGAAAATTCCGTCAGCTGTAGCGTTTTTAACCTTTTCGTTGACTTCGACGAGTTCAAAATTGCTGTTTTGCGAAAGAAATCTGTCAATGCACATCTCGTTTTCTTCAAGAGAATATGTACAGGTGGAGTAAAGAAGATAACCACCCTCGTTCACAAAATCTTTTGCATAACTCAGGATTTCGTCCTGCCTCTCGGCACAGAGTTTGACGTTCTGCACGCTCCATTCTTTTATTGCCGTTTCGTCTTTGCGAAACATTCCTTCGCCTGAGCAAGGAGCATCAACGATGACGAGGTCAAATTCTTCGCCGAAAAGATTCGAAAGCCTTTTAACATCCGAGCAGGTTGTGACGGCATTTTTTATGCCGAGCCTTTCGATGTTACCCGTCAGGATTTTACAGCGCGACGGAATGATTTCGTTTGAAACAAGAAGTCCGTCTGTGAGCTTGTCTGCCGCTTGGGTTGATTTTCCGCCCGGTGCGGCGCAAAGGTCAAGAACTTTCCAATCAGACTGAATGTCAACACTCGCAACAACGCTCATCGCCGCAGGGTCCTGAATGTAAATCATACCTGCGTGGTGGTAAGGGTGGTTGCCGATTCCGTCGTAGTTAAAATAGTATGCACCGTCAGCATAACCGATTTTTTCTCCGCCGAACGGATTGATTTTTTCAAAATCTTCTGTGGATATTTTATTTGTATTTACTCTGAAAGAACGCACGGGCGAATCATCAAAGGATGCGATAAACTTTTCGTAATCCTCGCCTAAAAGCTCTTTCATTCTTAATGTAAATTCCTGAGGTAAAATCATTTTGTTCACCTTATAAATTAGCTTCAATATTAAACATACAGATTGCAAGTGCGGCAATGCTTGCGGTTTCCGTGCGAAGAATCCTCTTGCCGAGCGAAACGATTTCTCCGCCTGCCGCCTTTGCTTTTTCAATTTCCTTTTCTTCGTATCCTCCTTCGGGTCCGATGAAAATTCCGATTGTCATTCCGTTTTCAACCTGTGAAATCTTATCTCTTAAAGCAGCCATACTGTCCGCACACTCGTAGGGGACAAGAAGCAGGTCGAAGCTTTCCGCAATCTTCAAAGCTTCCGCATAGGGGACAGGCTCGTGAATTTCGGGAATTACCGTACGTCCGGATTGCTTTGCCGCACTTTCGCTGATTGACTGCCAACGCGATGTCTTGCCTTTTTTCTTTTTATCGTCAAGCTTAACGACGCAACGTGTCATCTCTACGGGGTAAATCTCGCTTACGCCAAGCTCAACGCCCTTCTGAATAATCAGCTCCATTTTGTCCGCTTTGGGAAGACCCTGAAAAAGCACAAGCTTCACGGGAAGCTCGTTGCTCATAAGCTGACCTTCTTCAATTTCCGCAACAATTCTGTCGTCGTAAATTTCACTCACGGCACAGCAGTAGCTTCCGCCGTTGCCGTCGTTGGCAACAAACCTTTCGCCGACCTTCATACGGAGCACGTTTTTGATGTGATTTACGTCGCTTCCGACAATTTCTACGTATTTTTCAGAAATATTTTCAGGAGAAACAAAAAAATGAAACATACATAAAAAACTCCTTTTTCTACTATAAGTAGTGTACCTTTAAAAGTATAACATCACATGTTCCGTTTTTCAATGCAAACGGTGTCTGATTTTGCGAAAAGTTTAATTTTCTTTGTATTGACTTATTTGATAAAACGGAATATAATAGCTTGACTAACCTTAGGAGGGTGTAAAATGATGAAGAGAGTTTTAGCGATTGTTCTTGCTGTAATTACTGCTTTTTTAGTTGCAGCCGTACCTGCAGGAGCAGCAGTACAACAGGAGAGAAAAGGCATAGACATTGTTGATATCTGGCAGAACGGATACGATATGCCGGACGTTGGTGATATCATTGAATCAATGTTTACAATCTGCAGTCTTATGTATCAGGCAACAGGTTTGCCGGTTTTCTCAGATGAGGCAATTGTTGTAACAGTTAACGGTACACTCGAAGGTATTGTTGATGGTATTCTTGAAACAACAGGTGTTGACTTCAGCAAGATTTATAAAAGCCTTCCGCAGTCAAATAAGCTTGCAGAGCTTGTTACAGAATCTATGAATCTTGATATACCTGCAACACAGGCTTATCTTGTTGACCTTTCAAGAGATTATTTTGCCCAGGGCAATGTGATTATGGGTGTTATTATCCGAATCACAGAACTCTGGCTCGGTATTGTTGATTCGGTTGAACTCACAACAAGACCGTATCCCGCAGAGCCCGGTTGCGAAGAAGTCGGTTTTATTGTAACTTACCGTGACGGAAGAACAGAAGCTGTTTATTCAGGCATTCTTTACGATACCGTAAACAATGCTTTTGTAGGTAAAAACGGTCAGCCTGCAATTTTCGGTTACTATCTTGATCTTAACAACAACCTTGTTTATACAGGTATCGATGTCTGGCAGAGAAATATGGGATTCAATATTTTCTATGATATTTTCTGCTACCTTACACCGTTCTTCTTCCACTACACAACACAGCGAGTAAAGTTTGTTTACGAAGGCAAAGACTGGATGTTCCAGATGTGGAAGGGCCGTTATACAATCGCTAACGGCGGCGAACTTGGTATTTACACACGTGACGAAAGCAAGAACGGTTCGTTCTACGATTGCGCTTCAGACGAGGATATGCTTGTTATGTCAATCGCTGTTTACCACGGCGACGAACTTATCTTCAAGCGTGACCCGATGCTTCATTGGTGGGTAACAGGCTTCGCAATCAGCGACACCGCATACCTTCCCTCATCGCTCACTTTGGTTTCAACAATCACAATGAGAGATAAAGAGATGCTTGATCTTGCTGTAGAAGCATTCGCAAAGAAAAAGGGTATCATCGACTACGAAGTTGACGGACTTGACGTTACAATCACATGGTAAAAAATATTGGTGCTGTTGCTTTTGCAACAGCACCTTTTTTCGTGAAATGAATTTATTTCATGTTCTTTTCGTAAGATTCGATCATCTTCTTAGATGTGTTACCCATACGACCTTTTGAGCGCGAATGGAGCTTTTTAAGCCATTTTTCAGTGTTTTTGCCCGTAAATATCTTGATTTCGAGTTTCGCTGTATCATTTTCTGCTAATGTTACAAAGATTTTATCAATATATTGGGCAACAAACTCAGTTGTTATCATTCCCTGACTTGCGTCCTTTACGGCAGCTTCAAGTCGTGTTTTGACTTCGCTTATGTGACGGTGATATTCCTCTTTTGTGAACGCCTCTTCTTCAAGCTCCGCAAGTGCTTTTTTAGCCTCTTCAACTTCACGGTCGCAAGTATCAGTCATAGATTTAAAATTTGCCGTAGTGATAGATCCCATTGTAACAAGCTCAAGGAGCTTGTTTTTCTTTTGGTCTCCGAGATCGATTATGCGTTTCTGCTCAGCAATCAGTTTTGCTGTTTCATCATCGGCTTCAATAGTCCTGAACATTTCTGTGTAAGTTTCGAGTAAAGCCTCAACATCAACTCTCGTCTCGCTGAACACTTCAAATAAAATCGGCTTGATTTCATTTTCGTATATCGGGAACGAAGGACAGGCATCGGCTCCGTTATTGATTTTGTTGGAGCAGACCCATTTTGAGTTAACCGTTCCGTCCTTGCTTTTTGACTCTCTGCGATAGTAAGGTGCACCGCAGTGTGTACAGAATAATTTACCTGTGAGAAGATTTGCGTGATTGCAGATACCCTGACGGTTTTTAACATCCTCGCTTCTGCGACGAAGGATTTCGTTTGCCTTATCCCACAGTTCTTCGGAAACGATAGCAGGAACAATCTCACCTGTTTCATCCTTGAACATTACCCATTCCTCGGGTGGCAGGAATTTCTGCTTCTTGGTGAACATATCAATAATGCGCACCTTGTTGCCGACATAATAACCTTTGTACTTGGGGTTGGAAATAATGCCCGACATCGTGGTGTGTGCAATCTTATTACCGTTATAGTTGCGATAACCTTGTTCATAGAAAAGCTTCTCAAGCTGTTTCATACTGTATTCGCCCGTAGCGTACAGACGGAATAAATCGCGGACCATAGGTGCCTGACTTTCGTCAATGACAAGTCGCTTGTCCTCTTTCTTGTATCCGAAAATTCTGCTGTTTCCGAGCACCACACTTGACTTGATAGCCTGCTGATGACCGAATTTAACACGGGACGAGAGCTTGCGAAGCTCATCCTGAGCGATTGAAGACATAATAGTAAGTCTCAGCTCAGCATCCTCGTCAAGTGTGTTTATGTTATCGTTCTGAAAGAATACACCGACACCTAAATTAAGAAGTTCACGGGTAAACTGTAAAGAGTCAACCGTGTTTCGGGCAAATCGCGAAATTTCTTTTGTGATGATAAGGTCAAAGGTGTCCTCTTTGGCATCAGCGATCATTTCGTTGAAACGGACTCTCTTTTTAGTAGAAATACCCGAAAGACCTTCGTCGATGTAACCGGGGACAAAAGTCCACGCTGAATTCTTCTTGATAAAATCTTCGTAGTAAGCGATCTGATTGTCAAGAGAGTTGAGCTGCTCGTCAGATTCCGAGGATACACGGGCATAATAGGTTACCCGAAGAGGGATTTCGTATATTGATTTTGTTTTTAATTCCGCACGAATATTTAATATATCCATCTTTTAACCTCCTTAAAGTTCGTTGTATCATTATCTGCAGTTGTGATTATAGCGCAGTTTATTTTTAAGCGCAATAGAAAAAACGAACTTTCTGATTAGAACTTTTTACCAATAGTATTAGTAAATTCAAGCTATAGAGTATTACCCGAATGAGAAAGCCTTGCTTTTTTCGTTGTAATTTTCTCTGTCATTTTCTTGTACTCTTTTTCTGAAATTGTACCTGTTTCAAAAAGATAACGGTTAAAATAGTTCAGCCATATGTCCTCAGCCATTCGCTTTTCACGCTCGTCATCAAGCAAAGCTTTCTTCATTCACTCACCTCTTTATTGTCTGATTTTAGTTTTCTTCTTTTTAATGGAAATAATTCAGTTGAAATTAACATTCTTGTACCATCTCATTTCTTGATTATTCTGAACCTCAAATCTGAATTAACGTTTCTCCTGATTTAAGGTTCAAAAAGAATATGTTAGATGGATTTCAAAAACTGTTGACAACATGTTTCTGAGAGTTTCGCACTGCACGGACTTTCAAACCGTCCACCACGGCAACCGTGGTTGTTAAACTGTTCAAGGGCTTCGAATGAAGCGACGAATTTTGTTTTAAAATTCATCCGTAAGGGTCGATACAAACCCGTTACACCGAAGTGAAAAACACTTCTTCGTCCTGCTAACTGGTTATTCCGTTAAATAACTGAATAACCGTTAGCATGGACCGGTTCTTTTCTTTCAAAAAGCAACCGTTCCGTGACAGAGTTGTTTTTAAAACAATTCTCTCAACTCTGTCACACAAACCAAAACTGTAAACTGTCTTAAAATATCGTTTTGGTTTGGAAGGAGATGCCTACCTGCGAATTTTAAAACAATTCGCATCTCACGGCACCTCAAGCGGACGAACAATACTTAATGCATATCCGTATTGCTCATCCACCCACAAGCAACAAGAATCTGTCCCTGTGTGAGAAACTCCTATAGCCTGTGTCTTCAGTTTTAATATGTTAGATAGAAATAATTTTAAATAGACAAACAAAAGTCCAATTTAATCATTTGTCTCAAAATGATTAAATTGGACTTGACAACTTATATTGTTGAGAATATAATTTAATTGTATCAAAATCGGAAAAATGAGCAAATTAATCCTGGGAGATGATTACAATGAGAGCTTATGATTACAATCAAAAATGGCAAACGCTTTTAACCCCCGAAATTGTATCAATGCTTTCGCAAATACACGAATTTAAAGGTGAGCAAAACTTATTTATAGAAGCGCAAAGCGACACACTCACTCAGCTTGTGGAAATAGCTAAGATTCAGAGTACAGAAGCATCTAATAAAATCGAAGGAATCTACACTTCTGACGAGCGCCTTAAAAAGCTCGTAACAAACAAAACAACACCGAAAACACGTAACGAGCAGGAAATTGCAGGCTACCGTGATGTGCTTTCGACCATACACGAGAGTTATGACTTTATCCCCGTTAAGCCTTCTATCATCTTGCAGTTGCACCGTGACTTGTATAAATTCAGCGGAAAGTCGATCGGCGGCTCGTATAAAAATTCGGATAATGTTATTGCCGAAGAGGACGATGCAGGTAATCGTTTTGTCAGATTCGAGCCTGTTACGGCTTGGGAAACACCGGCTGCAATTGAAGCACTCTGTTCGGCATTCGACGATGTAGTCAGCAGAAGTGAAGCCGATCCTCTGCTTATCATTCCGATGTTTGTTCTTGATTTTCTTTGCATCCACCCATTCAACGACGGTAACGGCAGAATGAGCCGATTGCTTACCCTGCTTCTCCTTTACCGTGCAGGTTATATTGTTGGTAAATACATCAGTATCGAAAAGGTTATTGAAGCCTCAAAAGAGACTTATTACGAGGCTTTGCAGAACAGTTCGCAAGGTTGGCACGAAAACGAGAACGATTATTCACACTTTGTGAGATATATGTTGGGCGTAATTCTTTCGGCATACCGTGACTTTTCTGCCAGAGTCAAGGTGCTGACTACAAGCGGACTTTCAAAGCCTGACCGAATCAGAGAGATCATCAAAGATACACTCGGCAAAATAACAAAAGCAGATATTATGCAAAAATGCCCCGACATCAGCCAGGTAACGGTGCAGAGGACACTCAATGACCTGGTCAAAAGCGGAGACATTATCAAAATCGGTGGCGGACGCTACACATCTTATGTCTGGAACAGGGAGAAATAAATTATGATTACAGGTGAACTTAAAAATAAAATTGACAGCTTGTGGGATGTTTTTGCCGCAGGCGGACTTGTTAACCCTCTTGATGTTATTGAGCAGATCACATACCTTATGTTTATCCGTGACCTTGACGATTCGGATAACCTCCGTGCGAAAGAAAGTGCGATGCTCGGTCTGCCCTATAAGAGCATTTTTGCAGGCGAGGTAACCGTTGGTGACCGCAAGGTTGACGGCAGTCAGCTCAAGTGGTCTGTTTTCCGTGATTTTCCTGCAGGCAAGATGTATGCCACAATGCAGGAATGGGTGTTCCCGTTCATCAAAAATCTTGACGGCAAGAAGGACAGTGCATACTCCAAATATATGGATGACGCTATCTTTAAATTGCCGACACCTTTGCTTCTTTCAAAGGTTGTTGATGCTCTTGACGAAATCTATGCCCTTATGGCAAAGGAGCAGGACAAGGATGTCCGCGGTGATACATACGAATATCTTCTTAATAAAATTGCACAGTCGGGACTTAACGGACAGTTCCGTACACCTCGCCACATTATAAAAATGATGGTTGAATTGATGCAGCCGAAAGCAGATGATGTAATCTGCGACCCTGCGTGCGGTACAAGCGGATTCCTGGTAACCGCAGGCGAATATCTCAAAGAGAATCTCAGGGAAGAGATCTTTTTTAACAAGCAGAAGAAAGCCCACTATATGAATCATATGTTCTACGGCTATGATATGGACAGAACTATGCTTCGTATAGGTGCTATGAATATGATGACGCACGGTGTTGAGCACCCGTTCATCGAATACCGTGACAGCCTTTCTGACCAGAACACAGACAAGAATAAGTTTTCGCTCATTCTTGCGAATCCTCCGTTCAAGGGCAGTCTTGATTATGACACGGTTTCAGCGGATTTGTTAAAGGTCTGCAAGACAAAGAAAACGGAGCTTCTTTTCCTTGCACTTTTCCTTCGTATGCTCCGCATCGGCGGCAGATGTGCCTGCATCGTACCTGACGGTGTTCTTTTCGGTTCATCAACAGCGCATA
>JAZSID010000115.1:0-19267 GCA_045533625.1 Acutalibacteraceae bacterium
TCCTCCGCAGGAAATTCCGATTGCTTTGAAATCTTTTTCTTTTGAAATTATTTTGGAAAACTTTTCAATCACCGAGCAAGGCTCTTCATTAATATCCGTCGAAAAAGCCGTGCGGGAGATTATTTTAAGCCTTCCGTTTTCATATTCACCGATGATAACGGCACATTTCGTTCCGCCGATATCAATACCGATATATTTTTCCATAATATCACCGTTGCGATTATATCACAGTAAACCTGAAATGTAAACCTGCGCGATGCTTTTCATAAAAACAAAAGCGGAGTTTTCACTCCGCTGTAAGTTTATGCTTTGTTCTGTGTTGCCACAATGTTACTACCAAAGACATCTTCAATAATAACATCGCCGATTGAAACGGGAAGAGTTGCAACCGCATTGTTGATAGCTTCCATACATTCAATCATTTTTTCTTTCGGAATCGGCTTGTCCGTCTTAACAGAAACAAGACTGCCGTCGTTGCACTTTACCGTTGAGGTAATCGTTCTTTGCGGATTTGTGCATTCACTTTCGGCATACTTCTTTCCTCGGGGACAGGTGTGACCCTGAACGTCAAGAACTTTTTTATCTTCAACCTGAACGGTAAGATCGCAGCCGAGCGGACATATAATACAAGTAAGCTTTCTTTCCATATTACATCTCCTCCAATGCAAAATGCAATTCCTTTGCGTTTTCAAATATTTCCTTCTTCAATGTAACGGATTCCATTTCACCCGGTGCAACCTTTACTCTCTTTTTGGAGAAAATAACATCGTTGCCGTCGCTGACCGTTACCGTTACGTTTTTATAAATATTTGCAACTCTGAAATACACTGCTACGTCCTTTGCTTTAGTTATTCTCTGCGGAACTGTATAGCGGATTTTTCCGTCTGTTGTAATCGGGATAAGGATACCTTCGTCCTGATTGCCCTTGATATATTCTGCTGCTGCCTTGCCTGCAATTTCAGCTTCATCTGAAACATAGTCAACAAGGTCGTGAACGTGAAGAACATTACCGCAGGAGAAAACACCTTCAACAGATGTCTGTCTGTCCTGGTCAACAACTGCACCGCTTGTGATATTTGAAAGGTCAACCTTTGCAGCCTTTGAAAGCTCGTTTTCAGGGATAAGACCGACGGAGAAAAGAATTGTATCGCAAGCGATATATTCTTCGCTTTCTTTAATCGGCTTTCTGTTCTCGTCTACCTTTGCAATCGTTACGCCTTCAACTCTGTCTTTACCGTGGATTCTTACAATAGTATGGCTCAGCTTGAGAGGAATATTAAAGTCGTTAAGACACTGTTCAATATTTCTTGCAAGACCGCCTGAATACGGCATCAATTCGCAAACAGCGTGAACCTTTGCGCCTTCGAGCGTCATTCTTCTTGCCATGATAAGACCGATGTCACCGCTGCCGAGAATAACAACATTTTTGCCGGGAAGGTAACCCTTCATATTAACGAATTTCTGCGCTGTACCTGCGCTGTAAATACCTGCAGGACGGCTGCCCGCGATATTCAATGCGCCTTTTGAACGCTCACGGCATCCCATTGCGAGGATAATAGCCTTTGCTTCAATCTGAAAAAGACCGTCCTGTGTATTGGTTGCTGTTATAACCTTATCCTCGGAAACGTCAAGCACCATTGTGTTGAGCTTGCATTCAATGCCGAGTTCCTTAACTTTCGCTTCATATTTCCAGGCATATTCGGGACCTGTAAGCTCTTCGCCAAACTTATGAAGACCGAAACCGTTGTGTATACACTGCTGTAAAATACCGCCAAGGCTCTCGTCACGTTCAAGGATGAGAATATCCTTGATTCCGCTTTCGTATGCCGCAATCGCTGCACTCATTCCGGCAGGCCCGCCGCCTATAATTACCAGATCTCTCATTATGCCTGCCCTCCTTTTGTCCGACCGATGTTGATTGCTGACTCTCCGCCGAACTTTGTTACGTCTTCATATGGGATGCCAAGCTCTTTTGCAAGAAGCTCAGTCACATAAGGACCGCAGAAACCGCCCTGACAGCGTCCCATCTGCGCACGTGTTCTGCGTTTGATTCCGTCAAGGTCACGGGGCTGCGGATTGCGACGGATTGCATCAACAATCTCGCCTTCTGTGATACCCTCACATCTGCAGACGATTTTTCCGTAAGCAGGATTTTCTTTTATAATTGCATTCTTCTCTTCCTGAGAAGCCTCAGCGAATGCGTGGTATGATTTTCTTATCGGGTTGAACTCAGGATTGATTTCCATTTCCAAGCCGTCATCCTTGAGCATATCTGCGATATACTCTGCAATTGCAGGTGCAGATGTAAGGCCGGGAGATTCAATTCCTGCAGCATTGATAAAGCCTTTTTTCGGCGAATTGATAATGAAATCACCTGTGCTGCCGACTGAACGTAAGCCGCAGAAAGATGTGATTGTTTTATTAAGCGCAACACCGCTTACAGTTTCGTGTGTGTTTCCGAGGATATCAGCAAAACCTTCAGCTGTTGTATCCTTATCGTCCTTATCTTCTATGTCAAAAGCTGTCGGGCCAAGGAGCAGGTTTCCGTGAACCGTCGGAGTTACAAGGATACCCTTACCCATTTTCGAGGGTGTTCTGAAAATGGTGCAGGAAACAGTATCTCCGCACTCCTTGTCAAGAAGGACATACTCGCCTCTTCTCGGGTGAACATCGAAAGAGTCGTCGCCGATCATCTTTGCAATATCGTCTGAATACACACCTGCACAGTTGATAACAAAACGTGCTTCGACAGAATCGTTTTCAGCCGATACTTTATAGCCGTTTTCTATAGCATCTATACCGATAACTTTAAAATTGCACTTTAATTCTGCGCCGTTATCCATAGCGTTTCCGATAGCTGCAATAGCAAGAGTATACGGGCAGACAATACCTGCCGTGGGGGCATACAATGCGCAGATAACATTATCGGAAAGATTGGGTTCTAATTCCTTAAGCTCGTCTTTTTCGAGAATCTGCAATCTTTCGACACCGTTTGTAATACCTCTTTTCAGAAGTTCGTTAAGCACAGCTCTGTCCTCGTCGTTAAATCCGACAACCAACGAGCCGTTGTTTTTGTAGCTGACACCAAGCTCCTTGCAGACAGACTCCATCATCTTGCATCCTCGGACGTTAAGAAGAGCCTTCAGGCTGCCTTCCTTAGCGTCAAATCCGCCGTGAACGATTGCCGAATTCGCCTTGGTTGCACCCATTGCTACGTCGTTCTGTGCCTCAAGAATACAAACATTTAATTTGTACTTCGTCAGTGTACGAGCCACAAGACCGCCGACAACGCCTGCACCTATAATAGCGATATCATACATACTTCTCATCTCCCAATTTGATAAAATATCAATTCAGATTTTTCTAACCTTTTTATTATATCACAATCAATTCAAAAAGTAAATTCATAAAGTATATTTTCCTTAAAATCACAGATAATAGTATCAAAACCGATTTGAAGGAGTATTCATATATGAAAGCAACAGGCATTGTACGCCGAATTGACGACCTCGGACGTGTGGTTATCCCGAAGGAAATCCGCCGCACGATGCACATCCGTGAAGGCGCACCGCTTGAAATTTTTACGGACACTCAGGGCGGTGTCATCTTTAAAAAATATTCGCCCGTCGGCGAACTTTCCGACGTGACAGAGCATTATGCGGACGTGCTTTACAGGAGCGTCAACACACCGATTCTTATCTGCGACCGTGATCACGTTATTTCCTGTGCAGGTGTTTCGAAAAAGGATTTCCTTGAAAAGCACATCAGCGAAGATCTTGAAAACGTTATGGAAGAAAGAAAAATCTTCACCGGTGATGCGGACGATATGCTTTACCCCGTTGAGGGTGTTAACTATGCCGCATCTATTGCCGCACCGATTATCAGCAACGGTGACGTGCTCGGCGCTGTCGTCTTTCTTTTCGGCGACGGAACAAAAATCTCGCCGACAGAAATCAAGCTCGCACAGGTTGCCGCTTCGTTTTTAGGAAGACAGATGGAAGAATGAAACAAGCAGGTTTTCGCTTTGAAAACCTGCTTGTTTTTATTTTTCAGTCACAATTGAAACAACTTTCATATTTTCGGGAGCTGTTACGATTACACCGCAGTTCATTGTGCTTTCTGCAGAAATCGACTCACCTTTAATCACAATCGTGTCGTTCTGCATCTCACTTTCACAGTCCCAGCTCTTTATTATCTTTGCTTTTTCGCTGAGCTTGACTTTTGTTTCCCAGTTTCTGAGTCTTGAATCGTCAATGTTCTCCATAATCACTTTAAGCTGATAAGAATATGTGCCGTCACCGTTTGACCAGCTGTTTTCAACCTGAACACTTGATTCCACTTTTTCATTTTTGAAAACGATTGCGTTTTCTTTGCGACCATCGGTCTTATCTTCCTCGCCTTTGTACGGAAGTTTTTCAATCTGTCCCGTCGCATATTTCTGAATAAGCTCCATATCGAGTTTATCGAGCTTACCGTCAAGGTTTACGTCGCCGTTTTTCTGCTGTGATTCAAAAAGCTCGCCCGTTCCGTTGAGGTGCTTCTGAATAAGAAGGTTGTCACCCGAATTTATAAATCCGTTGCCGTCAACGTCACCGATTGCACAGTCAATATACGAATCGTTAGTAACCTTAGTTGAGAAATGCACTACAATCGCGATTGCCGCAAGCAAAAGTGCAACACCGACAAGAAAAATTATTATTAACTTTTTATCTGTTATCTTCTTTTTGTTTGAAACTTCTTTTTTCATAATATTCCTCTGCTCTTAATTTGATAACAATATTATACCAAAATCCGACTCTTTTTTCAACATACAATTTATATCGAAAAAGGCAACATATTCAAAAGCATACACACAAGCGGTGCAAGAAAAATTGCAGGCATAAAATTAGCAACCTTGAACTTCGAAATGCCGATGAGGTTAAGACCGAGCGCGATGATTATAACCGAGCCGACGCAGGTCATTTCGTCGATTGCCTGAGAAGTAAGAATTCCGTTAAGCTGCTGAGCAAGAAGGACTATTCCGCCCTGAATAACCAGCACTGAAAGTCCCGAAAACGCAACACCAATTCCGCAGCTTGTTGCAATAACCGTACCCGAAACAAGGTCGAGAATCGCCTTTGTGTAAAGCATCTGATTATCGTCTCGAAGTCCCGCATTAAGAGAGCCGACAACAGTCATTGAGCCGACACAGAAAAGAAGCGTTGCGGTTACAAAACCTTCTGCAATCGAAATCTTTTTTTCGCCTTTGTTGAATTTCTTTTCAACAAAAAGACCGAGCCTGTTGATTTTATCGTCAATATCTATAAGCGAGCCGATAAGCGTGCCGACGAGCATCGAGATTATGAGAACGAGCGTATTTTCACCCTTGAGTGCGCCGTCGATACCGATATAAAGCACGCAAAGCCCGACCGCTATCATTACCGCTTTTGTGATTTTTTCGGGAATCCCCTTTTTAAAAAGTGCGCCAAAAATTCCGCCAAGTACAGCTGTTGCAACATTAACCAAAACACCGAGCATTGCATTTATCCATCCTTCAAATCCAAAGTACAGACGTCATTTTAACACCACATCCTGACCGTGTCAAATTTAATGTAAAAATATTTGAATTATTTATAATTATATGTTAGAATATAAAATGTAAAAATTTGCATTCGGAGGAACACCAATATGTTTAATTTTAATCCGTATATCAAATACAAAGTTAACGGCACAACCTACGAAAACACCAAGGCTGAATGCGACCATTATGTGCTCGACCTTGAAGTGAGTGAAAACGCTGTTAAATGCGTGCTCAAGCCGAAGGCTCCGATGGAGATGCTTGAATTCAGACTCAATACAACAAAGAAGCTTGAGAAGAATGAAGTTTTCTTTGCAAACGGCTTCCAGTCATGGACAAAGTGCTATGAGTGCCACGCTGACGACAAAATCACAGGTCTCGGCAAAATCACTCATCTTAACAACTTCACAAAATTCTTTGCAGGCGTTCAGGGTGACTACCACTTTGCTGAATACGACAAGGTTGGCTCCTTCCACTCCTATACATACACATATTTCAGAAACGGCGAAGACCTTGTTCTTTTTGGTTCTCGCAGCGAAAGAGAAGGCTATACTCTCTTTGAGCTTGAGTGTTCCGAAAACCGTTTCAGCATTGCCAAAGACATCGTAGGCTGTACTCTTGAAAACGAAACAACACTTGTTGACGTTGTCTGCTTCAGCGGAAAATACGACGATGTTTTCGACAAGTACTTCGGCTCAATGGAACTCAGGAAGCCGAAGATTGATTACCTTTCAGGTTACACATCATGGTACAACTACTATCAGAAGATCAATGAAGATATCATTCTCCGTGACCTTGACGGACTTGACAGAGCAAAGGACAGCGTTTCAATCTTCCAGATTGATGACGGTTACGAAACATTCGTCGGCGACTGGCTTGACCCGAACCCTGAAAAGTTCCCCAACGGCATGAAGTATGTTGCAGACAAGATTCACGACAAGGGCTACCTTGCAGGTATCTGGATTGCTCCGTTCAGCGCACAGAGAGTTTCAAGAGTTGCAAAAGAGCATCCCGATTGGCTCATCAAGGATGAAAAAGGCAAGCCTCTGCTTGGCTGTCAGGGTTGGGGCGGCGCATACACGCTCGACTTCTACCATCCCGAAGCAAGAGAATATATCAAGAACTTCTTTAACGTAATCGTTAACGAGTGGGGCTTCGACATGGTTAAGCTCGACTTCCTTTATTCAGAAGCAATGCTCCCGAGACACGGCAAAACACGAGGCACAATCATGTGCGAAGCTATGGACTTCCTTCGTGAATGCGTTGGCGAAGAAAAGCTCATCCTCGGTTGCGGTGTGCCTCTCGGACCGTCATTCGGCGTTGTTGACGCTTGCCGTATCGGCTGTGACGTTTCACCTCACTTCGAGTTCAACTTCATCGACAAGCTTCTTCTTAACATGGAAATTGTTAACACAAGACACGCTATCAACAATACATTCCTCCGCCGTCATCTTGACCAGAGAGTTTTCTGCAACGACCCGGACGTATTCTTCCTTCGTGACAACAACCTTAAGTTTACAAAGGATCAGAAGCTCCTTCTTGCAAAGGTCAACAACCTCTTTGGCAGCGTTCTCTTCGTTTCTGATAACGCAGGCGATTATGACGACGAAACAACAGAATATCTTAAGCTCTTCTTCAAGAGAAGCGAGGCGGAAATCCTTTCTGCTGAGTACGTTACAAAGGAAGATGTTAAAATCTGCTACATCGAAGACGGCAAGAAGAAGACTCTCCGCTTCAACATCAGAACAGGCAAGAGCAACCTCAAGAACATCTTATAAGGTGATATGATGAAAAAAAGAAATATTATCATCGCCGTTGTTGCTGTAATAGTTGCACTCGGAATCGGTTTAGTCACTTATCTCAACTACGAGTTGATTTTTGCGAAAAATCCCGACATCGAGCCCACCAACATAACTCTCACAATTTCCGCTGACGAGAAAACTCAAACCTACGAAATTGAAACAACTGCAAACTCGCTCGGCGATATGCTTGTTACGGAAGGTTATGTTAAAAACGAACAAAGCGATTACGGACTTTATATCAAAACTGTTTACGGTCCGTTTAAAGACGGTCGTACTGCTGATGACAGCAAAGAAGAATGGTGGAGCCTGACAAAAGACGGCGAAATGCTTATGACAGGCGCCGACCGGGTTGTAATGGCTGACGGAGAAAAATACGAGCTTACTCTTATGGTAGGCTACGACAATTTTTAAAAATTTTTCAAAAAACCTCTTGACACAAAAAAGCTGTGGTGCTATAATGTGTCAAAACTTTAGGAGATTAAAGCAATGAAGCGAAACATTTTTGCAGCTGAATACTTTTACTTTTACTTTATTAACAAAAGTTAATAGGGTTTAGTTGGTTTTGCTGTAAATTGTTTTTTGAAAATGCTCTCAGAGTTCCGCAGTGAAATTAAACTGCGGAACTTTTTATTTTTTTCAGGAGGTTTTATTATGGTAGTAGTTGTTAAAAACGGAATTGATAAAAATCAGCAGGAGCATCTTGTTGATTGGCTTAAGTCGATGAACATTGATGTTCATATCACCGTCGGTGAGTTCGAAACGATTCTCGGCCTTATCGGCGACACAAGTCACGTAGACATCGATCTTATCAACAGTCTTGATATCGTGGAAAAAGTTACACGAATCAGTGAACCGTTCAAAAACGCAAACAGAAAATTCCACCCTGACGATACGGTTATCGACATCGGCGGTTTCAAAATCGGCGGCGGAAACTACCAATATATCGCAGGCCCGTGTTCTGTTGAATCACCCGAACAGATTTGTTCAATTGCAAGAGAAACAAAAGAAGCCGGTGCATCACTTCTTCGCGGAGGCGCTTTCAAGCCGAGAACATCACCCTACGCTTTCCAGGGAATGCGCGCTGAAGGACTTAACCTTCTTGAAAAAGCAAAGAAGGAAACAGGAATGCCTATCGTAACAGAGATTATGGACATTTCTCACCTTGACCTTTTCGAAAACGTTGACGTAATTCAGGTCGGTGCAAGAAATATGCAGAACTTCGAGCTTCTTAAAGAACTCGGACACACAGACAAGCCGATTCTTCTTAAAAGAGGATTAGCAAGCACAATGGAAGAGCTTCTTATGAGCGCCGAATACATTATGGCAGGCGGTAACGAGAAAGTTATCCTTTGCGAAAGAGGTATCCGCACTTTTGAAAAATACACAAGAAACACAATGGACGTTTCGGCAATCGCTCTTCTTAAGGAGAAATCACATCTTCCCGTTATTGCTGACCCGAGCCATGCGGCAGGACTTTCAAGGCTTGTACGTCCCCTCGCCCTTTCAGCTGTTGCCGCAGGTGCAGACGGACTTATGATTGAAGTTCACAATGACCCTGCTCACGCACTCTGCGACGGACCTCAGGCACTTACTCCTGCTCAGTTTGCTCAGGTCGTTAAAGAAGCTGAAGTTATACGCAAAGTTCTGCATCAGAACGCTGAATAAAAATTAAAGAAAGGAACGATAGTAATGAAAATCGGAATAACAGGACTCGGCCTTATCGGCGGTTCAATGGCAAAGGCAATTAAAGAAACAAAGGAACACATCGTCTACGGTTACGACATCACTGAAAGCACAGTTCTTGCCGCCGAGCTTACAGGCGCAATTGACGGAATCCTCAGCGAAGAAAATCTTCCGGAATGTGATATTGTTATCGTTTCTCTTTACCCCGAAGCTACGATAGATTACATAACCAAAAATGCAGATAAATTCAAAAAGGACTGTATTGTTTTTGATTGCAGCGGTGTTAAAAGAATTGTATGCGATAAAATAAACCCCGTTGCAAAGGAGCACGGTTTCACTTTCATCGGCGGTCATCCGATGGCAGGCACTCAGTTCTGGGGATTCGGCTCTTCACGAGCAAGTCTTTTCAAAGGAGCTTCAATGATCCTTACTCCGTGCGGAGTTTCGGACATTGCAGTGCTTGATAAGGCAAAACATTTCTTTTTATCTCTCGGATTTTCAGAAATAACCTTTTCTTCTCCCGAAGAACATGATAAAATTATTGCATACACTTCACAGCTTGCACACATCGTTTCAAGCGCATATGTCAAAAGCCCTTCTGCTTCCGTAAGAAAAGGCTTTTCGGCAGGCAGTTACAAGGATATGACAAGAGTTGCGAAGCTCAACGAAGAAATGTGGACAGAGCTTTTCCTCGAAAACACAGATAATCTTACGGTTGAGATTGATACTCTCATCAAAAATCTTCAGCAATACAAAGCCGCCCTTGAAAAATGTGACAGCGAAAAACTTTCTTCTTTGCTCGCAGAAGGTAAAGCGACAAAGAAACAGGTGGGTTGATTATGGAAACAGTTAAGGTTAATGCTTCAAAAGAATACGACGTTATAATCGGTCAGAACACAGTTGCACTTCTCGGCAAGAAAATTCGCAAGCTTTTCGGCGATGCAAAAGTCTGCATTGTCACGGACGATACGGTTGCCGGGCTTCACGCTGAAAAAGCAAAGGGATATCTTTCCGAAGAAAAAATTGCAAACGAGATGTTTGTTTTCCCACGCGGTGAAAAGTCGAAATCCCCCGAGGTGCTTTTTGAGCTGCTTGAATTTCTTGCGACAAAGCATTTTTCAAGAAACGATGTCATCGTCGCTCTCGGCGGTGGTGTTACGGGCGACCTTGCAGGGCTTGCGGCGGCAATGTACATGAGAGGAATGCACCTTGTTCAGATCCCGACTACGCTTCTTGCTATGGTTGATTCTTCCGTCGGCGGAAAAACTGCCGTTAACCTTAAATCAGGCAAAAACCTTGCAGGGGTTTTCAACCAGCCTGAGCTTGTGCTTTGCGATTTGCAGATGCTTCTCACTCTTCCGTCTGAAATATTTGCAGACGGTATGGCAGAGATTATAAAATACGGTGTTATTGCGGACAAGGCTCTTTTTGAAACTGTCAAAAACGGTGATATCGCAAGAAACCTTGAAAAAATAGTTGCCCGTTGTGTTTCAATCAAAAGTGAAATCGTCAACGAAGACGAATTTGATACAGGCAAACGTCAGTTTCTTAATTTCGGTCATACTCTCGCCCACTCAATTGAAAAAACGAGCAACTTTGAAATTTCACACGGAAACGCTGTTGCGATGGGAATGCTTCTCATTTCCGAAATCGCTTGGAAAAACGGACTTTCAAAGGAAAGATGTCAGGATGAAATCATCGACGCTTTGCTTGAAAACAATCTTCCGATTTCCTGCCCTTTCAAAAACAGCTCACTTTACTTTGCTGCGGAAAACGACAAAAAAAGTTCTTCGGGCAGAATCTCAATAATCATCCCCGAAGAAATAGGAAAATGCAGAATTTTGAACATAGCTCTCGCTGAGTTTAAGGAGCTTTTAAGTGATGAAAATTAAAATAACCCCGAAAACTCTTTGCGGAAAAATTGAAGCTCCTGCTTCAAAATCCGTCGCACACAGAATGTTAATCTGTGCGGCGCTTGCAAAAGGAAAGAGTACTATTAAACTGAACAAAACTTCCGACGATATCGAGGCAACGGCAAACTGCCTTAAATCGCTTGGAGTTGCAATAGAAAAAAACGGCAACGAGTGGACTGTCACTCCTCCTGCCGAATTTCCCGAAAAAGCTGAATTGAATTGTAAAGAAAGCGGTTCAACGCTTCGCTTTCTTCTTCCAGTTGTATCGGCTCTCGGAATTGAAGCCACATTCACGGCTGAGGGCAGGCTCCCCGACCGACCCGTTACACCTTTGCTTGACGAAATGCAGAAACACGGCATCGTCTGCAACGGTGAATTTCCGCTTCATATTTCAGGTAAGCTGACCGGCGGAAAATTCAGAATCGCAGGCAATATCAGTTCGCAGTTCATCACAGGACTTCTTCTTGCTCTGCCGATTTGCGGCGGCGAAATCGAGGTTATTCCTCCCGTCGAGTCCAAGCCGTATATTGATATAACGCTTTCTGTTCTTTCTCTTTTCGGAATTGATGTTGAGGAAAACGGAAATACATTCAAAATAAAGAATAATAATTTCAATTCGGGCAGTTTTACAGTTGAAGGTGACTGGTCAAACGCGGCATCATTTCTCCTGATGGGTGCGGAGATTTCAGGTCTTGATAAAAACTCAGCTCAGGGTGACAAAAAAATCCTCGATGTAATCCGTTCTTTCGGAGGAAAAATCATCGAAGAAAACGGCACAATCCGCGCATCACTTTCTTCTCTTCACGGGACAGATATCGACGCTTCGGATATTCCCGACCTTGTCCCTGTTGTTTCTGCTCTTGCGGCAACGGCTGACGGCACAACGAAAATTTATAACGCCGACCGTCTTCGATTAAAAGAAAGCGACAGAATCAAATCGACCGCAGAAACGATCAATTCTCTCGGCGGTGAAGCTCACGAAACGGACGACGGCATAATAATAATCGGCAAAAAAAGTCTTTCAGGCGGAAAGATTGACAGCTTCAACGACCACAGAATCGTTATGGCTGCCGCCGTGGCTTCACAAAAATGTGAAAACTGTGTTATAATAAAAAATGCTCAGGCTATCAATAAATCCTACCCTGAGTTTTTCGAAGACTTCAACTCACTCGGAGGTGACGCAAATGTCATGTAGCTTTGGTGAAAAATTCAGAATTACCGTTTTCGGTCAGTCACATTCGGAAGCTATCGGAGTTGTGATTGACGGTATCCCTGCAGGGATAAAGCTTGATATGGAAAAAATCGGCAGATTTATGTCCCGCCGTGCACCCGGCAACAATGCATATTCAACAAAGCGTAAGGAAGATGATATTCCTTCAATCATTTCAGGTGTTGTTGACGGTATCACCTGCGGTGCACCTCTTTGTGCTGTTATAAAAAACAACGACCAACATTCAAAGGATTATTCAAAGTTAAAGAATCTTCCGCGTCCGTCGCACTCGGACTTTGCGGCTTACGTAAAGCATAGCGGCTTCAACGATATCCGCGGCGGCGGAAACTTCTCCGGCAGGATGACTGCACCGATTTGTTTTGCAGGTGCGGTTGCGATGCAGATTTTAGAAGAAAAAGGAATCTGCATCGGCGCACATATCGAAAAAATCGCAGGAGTCAGTGACTCGCGTTTTGACCCCGTTAACATTAACGAAGATATCCTTACTGCTGTTGCGGAAAAAGATTTTCCGTTGATTGATGACGGTGTCAAAGAAAAAATTCTTGCAAAAATCGAAGAAGCAAGACTTGACGGAGATTCCGTCGGCGGTGTTATCGAATGTGCCGTTACAGGCATGCCTGCAGGTGTCGGTGAGCCGATGTTTGAAGGGGTCGAAAACGCAATCAGTCAGGCTGTTTTCGCCATTCCTGCCATAAAGGGAATTGAATTCGGCAACGGCTTCGCTTGTGCCGACCTTAAGGGTAGTGAAAACAACGACTGTTTCATTGTAAATGATGGAAAAATTACTACAAAGACAAACAATCATGGAGGTATCCTCGGCGGTATTACTTCTTCAATGCCGATTATCTTCCGCGTTGCAGTCAAGCCGACTCCGTCAATCGCAAAACCGCAGATGACGGTTAACCTTGAAACTATGACCGCGGAAGAGCTTGTTATTGAAGGCAGGCACGATCCGTGTATCGTACCACGGGCAGTACCCTGCGTTGAGGCAGTTACGGCTCTTGCTTTAATTAATCTTATCTGAAGGTGTACTTATGAATATCAATGAACTCAGAAAAGAAATAGATATAATCGACGACGAGCTTGTACAGCTTTTTGAAAAAAGAATGAAAACAGCCGCTTCGATTGCTGAATATAAAAAAGAAAACGGACTTCCCGTTTCGGACAAAGAACGTGAACGTCAGGTCATAAACAAGGTAACTTCAAAAGTCACTCCTGCTTTCAGCGAATATGCAAGGGTACTTTATCAGACTGTTTTTGACGTCAGCTGTTCTTACCAGAGAGGTCTTAACTCAAAAAAATCCAACCTTGTTCAAACAATTGAAAGAGTTACTGCAGAAACGCCCAGAGAACGCGTCAACCGTGCTGTTGTTGCGTGTCAGGGTGTTGAGGGAGCTTACTCACAGCACGCGTGCGACAAGATGTTTGCATACCCGAGCATAATGTACTTCAGCGGTTTTGAAGATGTTTTCAAAGCTGTTGATTCAGGTCTTTGCCGTTATGGAATTCTGCCCGTTGAAAACAGTACTGCAGGTTCGGTCAATCAGGTTTACGACCTTATGTCAAAATACAGTTTTTATATCACGCACAGTATGAAACTCTGCATTGAGCACAAGCTCCTTGCAAACAGCGGCACGAGCATCAGTTCAATAAAGGAGATTTATTCACACGAGCAGGCTCTTAACCAATGTTCAGCTTTTATCAGTCAGCTTGGCGTAAAAGTTCATACCTGTAAGAATACCGCCGAGGCGGCAAAAATTGTTGCAGAATCAGGCAGAACTGACATCGCCGCAATCGGCGCAAAAGAATGTGCTGAGCTTTACGGCCTTAAAATCCTTTCAGGTAACATCCAGAACACGCAGAACAACTACACAAGATTTATCTGCATTTCCAAAGAACCTGAAATTTATCCGGGAGCGAACAAAACAAGCCTGATGCTTACAATTCCTCACACACCGGGTTCACTTTATAACATTATCGCACGTTTCGCTTCACGCGGACTCAACCTTACAAAACTTGAAAGCCGTCCCATATCAGGCAGTAATTTTGAGTTTATGTTCTATTTTGACATCGACGCTTCCGTTTACTCCGAAGAATTAAAAAAGCTTATCACGGAACTTGAAAACGACTGTGAGACATTCGTTTACCTCGGAAGCTATACGGAGGAATAACGATGTACGGTTTGCTCGGACGTAAGCTTTCGCACAGCCTTTCTCCGCAGATTCACGCTCATTTCGGCTCATATAATTATGAACTTTTCTGCCGTGAGCCCGATGAGCTTGATGAGTTTTTTGCGGACGAAAAACTAAAAGCTTACAATGTTACAATTCCATATAAAATTGAAGCCTTCAACCGTTGCGATGTGCTTTCCGAAACCGCGAAGAAAATCGGAAGCGTAAACACCGTTATCCGACGCGAGGACGGCACGCTTTACGGCGACAACACAGATTATTTCGGATTTGATTTTATGTCAAAATCCTGCGGTGCGGATTACAACGGCAAAAAAGTGCTTGTCCTTGGTTCAGGCGGTGCAAGCCTGACGGTCTGCGCCGTTGCAAAGGATTGCGGTGCGAAAGAAATTATCGTTGTCAGCAGAAGCGGTGAAAACAATTACGGCAACATTTATAAGCACTACGATTCCGACATAATTGTGAACACAACACCCGTAGGAATGTATCCGAATAACGGCGAGTTCCTCGTCGACCTCAGAAAATTCACAAATCTCTGCTGTGTGCTTGACCTGATTTATAACCCGTGCAAAACACGGTTGTTGCTTGATGCAGAGGAGCTTGGAATCCCTTGCGCGAACGGACTTACCATGCTTGTCGCTCAGGGACTGCGTTCGGCAGAGCAATTTCCTGACGCTCAGCTTTGCAACAAAGACATCAACGACATCTGCAACTCAATATTAAAAGAGCAAAAAAATATTATTCTTATCGGTATGCCCGGTTGCGGAAAGTCGACTGTCGGAAAAATTCTTGCAGAAAGACTGCAAAAAGAATTCATCGACACAGACGAAGAAATAATCAGAACTGACGGACGGACGATTCCCGAAATTTTCGAAAATGACGGAGAAGAAATCTTCCGAAATATTGAAACGGATGTTGTAATTTCCGCAGGCAAAAATCTTTCAAAGGTTATTGCAACAGGTGGCGGTGCCGTTATAAAAAAAGAAAACCGTGATGCACTAAAGCAAAACGGCACAATAGTTTATCTGAAAAAAGATTTATCTCTTCTCTCGCTTGAGGGTAGACCTCTTTCAAAAAACGAAAACGCATTGAAAGAACTTTACGAAAAGCGAAAAGGAATTTACGAAGGCCTTGCCGATTTCACGGTTGAGGTTGAAGCAGATGCTGAAGTAACGGCAGAAAGGGTGATTGAATGCATATTTTAGTTATCAACGGACCGAACATCAATATGCTCGGAATCCGCGAGCCTGATATCTACGGCAAAAGCACATACGCTGACCTTTGCGATTTTATCAAAACAAAGGCTGAAGAAATTAACGTGTCGGTTGAGCTTTTTCAATCGAATCACGAGGGCGCCATTGTTGATAAAATACAGGAAGCTTACGGCAAGGCTGACGGAATAGTCATCAACCCTGCCGCCTATACGCACACGAGTGTTGCGATTCTTGACGCGCTCAAGGCTGTTGCAATCCCGACCTGCGAGGTGCATATTTCAGACGTGAATTCACGTGAAGATTTCCGAAAGATTTCTTACGTCGGAATGTATGCCGAAAAAACCTTTGCCGGCTACGGCTTTGACGGTTACGTAATGGCAGTTGAATATCTTAAAGAAAATTATGAATAAATGAAGAAACGGCAGAGCTTATTGCTCTGCCGTTTGTTTTTAATATATTTTACGACAAATTCTTATTTAAAAAACAGGCTTCCGTTTTTGCGGAAGCCTGTCATTCTGAAAATCAACTTTTAAACCTCTTCAAAGGTTGTTTCTTTAATCATATTGTCAAAATATTCGGAACCCTGAACAAAAATACGTTTGCCAAGGTCGATGATTTCCTGCCAGCTTATATTACAAAGCATCGAAAACTGTTCGGCGATGTTAGTCGCCGCATCTCCGCCCTTTTTAAGAGCGAGAAGATAGAAAGTAAAAGCCGCACCGTCGGAAATATTGCTGTAATATCCGCTTTCGTTCGCTTTCAGATACTCGTACATCGCCGCACTTGCTGTATCAGCAAGGAAATCAACGGGAATATTTTTCTGAATGCTGTACTCTGCCATAAACGTAAGAAGCACTCTCACCTGATAAAGCAGAGCTGATGTCATATTAAGCTCGCCAAGGTCAATGATTCCGTCCTCAGGTCTGATTTTCGCCATCTGCTGACCGAGAGCAATTGCCTTGTCACGGTTGCCGTTTGCGATATGGCGCTGAACCTCATCGTTAATCGCCTGAAATTCACCCGTTTCCGTCATTGATTTTTTGACATAGATTTTAATATCCCTGTCGTCTGCCATTTTTATATCTCCAATACAGAATTATTTTTCTTCAGCAGCAAGCTTCTTCTGCTGACGGCGGATTCTCGCCTTGTAATTCATAAAATCACTGTAATTAGCATCAGGTGTTGTGTACGATGCAAGAGAAACACAATGCTTGTTGTTTCTTCCTCTGAAGTCGCTGCCGCCGATTGCGAGCAAGCCGTTCTTCTTTGCGAAAACTGCAAGCTCTGCCGTTGTGCTTTCGTCGTGCTGCGGACACCATACTTCAATTCCGTCAATTCCTGCCTTTACAAGCTTTTCAAGAACGGTTGTTCCGCTGTATGTGCCTGTGTATGCAAGAATTGCGATACCGCCTGCGTCGTGGATTGCAGAAATAATTTCTTCGGGTTCGGAAAGCTTCGGCTTTACAAGGATGCTGTTTTCTGTACCTTCTGTGAAAAGCTCATTGTAAAGGTCGCCGTAAAGCTCCGTCGTAATTCCGCTTTCAACAAGGGCTGACATGATATGTACGGGGTAAACGTTTGTTGAACCCTGCGCACATTTCAAAACGAGGTCAGCGGTAATCGGATATTTCTGAGCCGCTTTTATCATCATATACTGTGCCGCACGTTTTCTTGCAAGAAGATTGCGGTGACAGATACCTTCAAGTCGGTCAGGCGAATCGCTCATATAACCGATGATGTAAACTTCTGTTTGGTTTTCGCTGTCGTAGGAGGAAATCTCTACACCCGGGATAACCTTGATGCCGTGACGTTCGCCGATAAGCTTCGCACGGATAGTTCCTGCAAGGCAATCACGGTCAGTGATAGCGAGGGTTTCAACTCCGCGTTTCTGTGCCAATAAAATTATATCGTCGATACCCATTGAGCCATCAGACAGTTTTGTGTGACAATGCAAATCTACCGTCATTTTCAATAATCCCCCAATTCCGCAAAAATGCTGATTTTAAGCGACAATAGCCTAATGCTATTATATTACAAAAGAGTCGGAATTGCAAGGAATTATTTTTTAAAACGATATTTTTTGTCAGAAAATGCTCTCAATCACCTTTGAACATTCAACGGGAGAGTACACCCAATGGTCAATATGGTCGGAATCAGTATAATATTTAATCGGTGCAGTGGGATATTCAGCCTCAAAAGCATCAACGATGATAAGCTTTATCTTCATTCTTTCGGGAAGCATACTCTTGATGTAAACTCCTGCGTGACAACCTGCCGTAATCCCTTCGGAATATTCCGCAAGCCCTGCAAGGTTTGGTGTCAGCTCTACGAATATGCCGTAGTTTTCGATTGAGCGTACAATTCCCGGAACGGTTTCTCCCGGAGAAAATTCACCTGCGTTCTGTTCCCACGTGCCGAGAAGTTCTTTGTGAGAAAATGTGATTCGTCCAAGCTCATCGACGGATTTTACGACAACTCTGATCATCTGCCCGATGTGGAAACGGACAGACGGATGCGGTATGCGCGAAACAGAAATGCTGTCTATCGGCAGAAGGCCGTTGATACCTGCACCGATGTCGAGGAAAACGCCGAAGCTTTCCATATGCGTTACCTTTGCTTCGATAACATCGCCCGGTCTCAGCTTTGAGATGTAATTATCAATGCAGTCCTGCTGAACAGAACGTCTTGAAAGGACGGCATATTCCCTGTCGTTGGTATCCTTACGGAAGCCGAGGATATGAAACATAACGGGTTTGTTTACCCTCGAAATGAGTGCGATATCCCTGACAGAACCGTCACTTATGCCTACGGCACCCTCTTCGTGCGGAATGATTCCGTACATACAGCCAAGGTCTACACGCAGGTCGTGATTTTTGTCGCATACGAGCGCTCTCGCTTCAACAACGGAACCTGTGAAAAAAGCTTCGTGAAGCGCGTTGGGAGAGGAAAGAAACGCCTGGTTGGAGGGAGTTGAAATAAGCTGTCCCTCGGGTCTGAATTTTTGCATATATGTTTTACCACCTTTGTTTTCGGCGGAGAGTCCGCCTTTGAATGTTTTTTCTACTTAAATATATGAATGTTTTGCCCGTTAATGACAAAAAATGTATACAATTGTGATGTTTTATGATATAATATAAAATTAAGAAAATGTTGTTTGTTGCGGAGGGATAAAAATGGATGTTCGTGTCGGCGATAAGCTTGTAATGAAAAAGAATCACCCGTGCGGCTGCAATACATTCGAAGTATTGCGTTCAGGTATGGATTTCAAAATCAAATGCGAAAAATGCGGTCACGAGGTTATGGTACCCCGTGTTAAGGCAGAAAAGAATATCCGAAAAATCTTCCGCGGCGACGAGGAGATAAAAAAGATGTAAAAAGAATCCTTTTTCAGAGTAATTTAATTGGAGGATTTTATGCTTGATAAATTAAAATCGGTTGAAGAAAAGTTTGAAGATATCAACACTCAGCTCTGTGACCCCGATGTTGTTTCGGATATGGAGAAATACCGCAAGCTGATGCAGGATGTCAAGCATCTTACACCGATAGTTGAAAAATACCGTGAATACAAAAAGGTTGTTGCCGACCTTGAAGAAGCAAAAATGCTTCTCGATGAGGGCGGACTTGACAAGGATTTCCGCGAAATGGTACTCGAACAGCTCGAGGACTCCAAACAGCAGG
>JAZSID010000049.1:0-32693 GCA_045533625.1 Acutalibacteraceae bacterium
CTCCGCGACAGCTCCCTTTACACAAGGGAGCCTGAAAAATCAAGCAAATTCGTTATTTTAAGAACTCGACAAATCCGAATTTGCCGGTATGATTGGATGTCAAAAAATATTCGCAACAACACAAGTTTCTTCGTCAGAGGGAGACGATTCAGAAAAATTGCTTTATAGTAAATCGAAATCATAAAAAAGAAGGAGCTGTTTTTTTACAGCCCCAGTTTGTATAATATTGGATTTAAGTTTACCCATGGGGAGTGGTTACCCCATAGGATTTAGTTTTTGCTGAACACAGAAGAACTGTCCCTCTGTGCTATCTTGTCTTTTCTAATTTTTTTCGGTTATAAATCACCATAGGAACTAACACCAACAAATCAACAATCCCTGTTGTTCCAGCATAGTAAAAAAACAAATCATATCCTACTTTATTGTCATAACCACTTGCAACAAAAACAATCAAACATATAGCTGCAACCAGAAAGTACAGTAAAGAGACGAACAATTCAATGTAATAACACCTTAACATTTCATCTGATTTTACACCAAAAACTTTTTTTACTGTTTTGTTGACTTTTACAAATTTTTGAGGGTATGTCTTTTTCAAAGCTTCCGTTTTTTTTGCTTCATCTATCACAATCATCTTATGACCATAAAAAAAAGTAAGTGAAGATACTATAATTGCAAATGTCGCATATCTCATAGCTATGTCCTCCAGCTATTTCTTTAAATCAATCTTTTCACCATTGATATAAACTAAATAATCAAAATCATTACCGCTATAACAGCTAAAATAAGTTACATGATTTGAAAAGTCATCATTATCTTCAACATATCTAAATTTATTTCCTTTTGAATCTGTTATTTCTGCTATCACATCTGTGAAATCAGTTGAAATTAGAATATATCTATCGTGAGAATTTTTGATACGGTAAACCAATATATTATAATTATCCTCTACCTTCACACATTCAACATCATAGGTTTTTATATTGCTGATCTTCCAACCCTTATTAGTTTTTTGTGCAATATAATTCGAATATCCGTGTTCACTTTCATATAAAACAAGACCGGAATTCTCTTCCTCAAAAAAACCAAAGATTTCAACTTGCTTTGCTGTAGAACAATAATTGAATGATTTTTCTAACGACGGAAAACTATAAATATAATTTTCAAAAGGTATATTCCATTGAGAAAAACATATCAAGGCGACAATAATAATAATCGCTTTAGAAAATTTGTTGTACTTTTTTATGCGACTCTTATTTATGATTAGTAAAACTAATCCTATTATTGCGAAAAATATAATCCATCTAACTAAATTATATAGCATAATTACTCCTTTGTAAGACAAGGGACGGTTCTGTGTCTTAGCTATAATTAAATATAATTTTTCAGCTAAGCCCTTACCCGTCCCCGTCAATCTACAGAGTTATCTCAACTTTGATTTTTATGATATTGCTTTACGTTCTGCGCCGTACTTCACTTCGATTTCCTTCGGGAAAAGTCCGTTATCGAACTGTGGAAGCCAGTTATTGCCTTTTTCAACACTGTCAAATGCACCTTCGTCAGCTGCAACATCAACATAAGCAACACCTCTGAGTTCTCCGTCCTCTTTATAAACGGTTCCCCAGAATGCGTGGTGGCCGATGAATTTTACACTTGACGGCACATACATATAGCTGAGTGCCTGATTGTAGTTGAATGCATCAGTGCCGATTGATTCAAGACCTTCGGGAAGTGAAAGATAAACATTTTCAGCCGAGAAATTAATCTTATCTGCACCGATTATCTGTTCACTTTCGCCTTTGTAGGTATAAATGTTTTCTGTAAGGGTTGATTCAAAGAAAGCGAGGTCACCGATTGTTTTAAGACCTTCAGGAAGATAGATATCTGACAAAGCATTGTAGTTGAGTGCAAGGTCGCCTATGGTTTCAACCGTTGACGGTATAACCATAGTCATATAGTTTTTCTTGTACTCTTCGTAACCTTCATCACCCGGCCACAAATCAACTTCAATTCCATCCTGTTTTGCAAGATACAAGTCGTGATTTATCGGCAGACAGACAAGAGTTTTCATGTCTTTTGTATAAAGAACACCGTCAACATCACAATACACAGGATTATTCTCGTCAACTTCGATACGCTCAAGCTTCCAACAGGAATAGAAAGATTTCGCATCAATTTCCGTAACCTGAGCACCGATATTGATAACCTCTACTTTTTCATCACAGTTAAAGGCATATTCCTTGATTACTGTAATCGGCTTTGTTTCATCCTTTGAGAACACAACCTCTATCTCGTTATTATCAAGAACTTTTTCTTCAACTATTTCCGATACATAATCAATATCAAGTTCTTTGATATTGCCCGTGTTGCTGAACTGCATAAGCTTATATGTGCCGTCAGAAATCACTTCATATTCAAAGGTGTCATTCATAAGCGCAAGCACGCTGAAAATGAAGGACAAAGAAATAACAACTAAAACCGCAATAACAAGAAGAATTTTCTTGACTGTAAAATTCTTGTAGGTCTTACCTATCATCGGTGCAGCAAGACCGTCAATTTTATAATCCCATACCTGATTGTCAGGAATGTTGAGATTTTCAATCTGAGTTGTGGACTCGGCATTATTTTTTACTTTTTTAGTTTTCTTCATGTCAATCCACCTTTCCTGCTTCTGCCATTACAGGCACTTCTTCGTTCTGCATTGCTTTTTCTGCAACTTCTGCTCTTCGCTGAAGAACATGCATAACCTTATCCTGCTTTGAAGAGTCATAATCCCAGAACAAGAACGGAATCGTCATAAGGAAATAACCGACGATTTCAATAATCAACGGAACGATGATGATATTGAATCTTGATGAATCAATAAAAAGAACGTCCCAGTTGCCGTTAAAGCCCGATGCAAGAAGAAGGATCGGAATTACAAGACCGACAAAAGATGTGATCGGGCCTGTGAACCAGCTGAAGATACCTGCATAGCTGTAAACACCAGAATAGTTTTCAAGACGTTCACCCGAGAGGTACATCTGATAGTCCGTGATTCGCACGTTCATATCGTGTGCCGCTGATTTCGGAACAGTACTTGTTGCTTCCATAAAGATAAGAATTACAACACAGATAGTTCCGCAAAGCACAAGATTGTCGCCGAAGAAACTCAGAGCAAGAGCAATTGCCGTATATCCGAGTGCTCTTGAAAGCTGATAGAAAATCATTATCTGCTTGTATGAGAATCGCTTGATAAAATAAGGAGTGAAGAAATCGGGCGGAGTTCCCGCAAAGGAAACAAGTGCCACGATAAGGCTGTACGGAAGACCGCTGAGACGGAAAGTGTAAAGATAAAGAACCGTCGTGATAGCAAGCATACCGCTGCCGAGCGAGTCAAGAAGTCCGACAAGGGTATTTATCCAGAGGTACTTGTTACGAAGAACACCGAACATACCGTCCCAGAAGCTGATCTGAACTTTCTTTTCGATCGGCGGTTGCGGGATTCGTTCCTGAACACGTCCCGCAAAGAACATCGTCAGGGTTGCGAAAGTAATAAACATTATCGGAATAACATATCTGAAAACGTTTATATCTGCCCATTCATAACGAAGCGCACCGATAATTACAGGGATAATGATAGCAATAATTGAATGGAAGAGATGAGAAAGCTTAATAGGATAAGTTCTTACAAGGATTCTTTCTCTTGTGTTGGGGCTTATCGACTTTGTACAGGTTTCGAGATTGTTTGCAAAACCGAAAACATTGTAGCAGGCAAAAAGGAGGTTTGCCACCCATACTCTTGTTGACATATCCGCAATTTCATAAACAGGAAGCCAACCGATGAGGATAACCATTATACATTTCGGAAGATAGTCGCTGTAAAGAGAATACTTGTAACGACCGTATTTCGGAATAAGCTTCTTTCGCCAGAAAATATTTCTTGCACCAGTCCATCCTGTATAAAGAAGATGTGTACCTATAACCTTGAAAAATGCCGTTGCACTCATACCGTTAAGGGTATTGAAGAACCTGACAAACGGGCTGTTGATATCCATAAGCGTTACAGGGTCCCACAGCAACAAGGTGATACCGGCTATCAGGAACGCGAAATACGTTCCGTAAACTTTTCTTTCCGAGCGTTTCGGAAGAAATCCGAGGTTGTCGCTGACATACCACGAGATAAGAGAGCCGATATAATTAAGCGGCATATTGATAAGCGCGATGATCGCATATGTAAGATAAGGAAGCTCATAATGATGCATTATCAGGTAACATCCTACACCGAACGAGATGTACTCAAGCATCTTTGAACCTGCGTAGTTACTGCCTACGGCAATAAAAATATCTTTATACTCTTTGTAAGGAACATGATTTCCTTCTTTCGGAGTGTTCCAATGTGTTTTGACTTCAGTGAAAAGTGACGACACCTGGTCAAAAACTTTAGGTTTTCCACTCAAATGTATTCCTCCTTAAAAATGATATTTAATTATACCACAGTTTCAAAACGATAACAACAGCCACGAAGAAATATGCCATAAAGCACTAAAACAAACACGGGCAGTTGTATAATATGACTATGCTAATTCAACACTATTGCCCGTATCGATGATTTTTTTGAAATCAGGTCTTTCGTAAAGTGATTGGTTTGGTGTGTGGAAGGTAAGATAAAGGTCATCACCTGTTGAGAAAATCATACCGTGACCGCCGTCATCTTTAATAAGAGGCTCAAGGTGTTCGAAGTTTGCTCCGAGTTCGCCGTCTTTGAATCTGACAAGACACTCGCTGTACTGACCCTTTATGAACGTTGACCATATCATAAGAAGCTCATCACCCTTTGTACGGTAAAGGAACGGGCCGTCTGTAATGAAATGCTTTTTTTCATCATATTCATCTGCCCAAGGGAACGACGAAGCCGAGAAAAGAGTTGTGATTTCGCCCTTTATTGCTTTAAGATCTTCCGTAAGCTCTGCATAGCAGATTGTGCCGTCAATTATCTGCACATGTTCGTGACAGAAAACAATGTAAGGTTTATTGTCCTTGCTGACGTAAAGTGTTCCGTCAAGGCTCATCCATTCTTTCGGAGTAACTGCACCGTCACTGTGCGGAACAAACGGTCCCATCGGAGAATCTGCACAAAGAATATATGTTCCGCGGTTATCATTTTCCATTGTGAATGTTATGAACATATAATATTTACCATTGTATTTGTGTACTTCGGGCGCCCAGTTGACATCACGGTTGAGCCCGAGCTTTTCGGAATCAAGGACTTCGTAGGGTTCACTCCAGTCTTCAAGGTCAGATGAAATATAAACATCAACTCCGCCGACTCTTGTGCCGAAGCTCTTTGCTCTTGTACCGTACAGATAGAACTTGCCGTCCTCAACAAGTACAAACGGGTCTCTTATATTAATATCGCTTTTTTTCATAAAACCACTCACCTTTCTTACTTTCAGTATATCATCAAGTATGTAATTTTTCAATAAATCAAAATTTATGAAAAGCATTGTATAAAATTGTGGAAAATAATACAGATGTGTGTTATAATAAGATATCAATTTATAAAGTGGTGATTTGTTTGTCAGAAAAATTCAACAAAACATATCTTGGAATCGAGCTCGGTTCCACCAGAATCAAGGCTGTTCTTCTCGGCGAAGATTATAAACCTCTCGCTTCGGGAAGCTACACCTGGGAAAACGAATACAAAAACGGCTACTGGACATACTCCATGGATGATGTATGGACAGGCCTTAAAAGCTGCTATGCCGACCTGAAGAAAAACGTGCAGGATGAGTACGGAATCACACTCAGACGTGTTGATGCTATGGGTATCTCAGGTATGATGCACGGCTACCTTCCGTTTGACAAGGAAGGCAATCAGCTTGCAGAATTCAGAACCTGGAGAAACACAACAACTGCGCAGGCGGCTGACGAGCTTACTGAGCTTTTCGGCTTCAACGTACCGCAGAGATGGAGCATTTCTCACCTTCGTCAGGCTATCCTCAACGGTGAAGAACACGTTAAGGACATCGATATGATCACAACTCTTGCTGGCTATGTTCACTACCGCCTCAGCGGAGAGAGAGTTATGGGTGTCGGCGAAGCATCAGGTATGTTCCCCATCGACTCCGAAACAATCGATTACGACGCAAAAATGATAGAGAAATTTGAAGAGCTTACAAAGGATTTCACGTGGAACATCAAGGATATTCTTCCGAAGGTTCTTCCCGCAGGTGCAAGCGCAGGCACACTCAGCTTCACAGGCGCAAAGCTTCTTGACGATGAGGGCGACCTTGAAGCAGGTATCCCGATGTGTCCGCCCGAAGGTGATGCCGGTACAGGTATGGTTGCAACAAACGCCGTTGCAGCAAGAAGCGGTAACGTTTCTGCAGGTACTTCAATCTTTTCAATGGTTGTTCTTGAGAAAATGCTTTCAAAGGTTTATCCCGAAATTGATATGGTTACAACTCCGTCAGGCAAGCCTGTTGCTATGGTACACTGCAACAACTGTACATCTGATATGAACGCATGGGTAAACCTCTTCAAAGATACGCTCGGTCTTATGGGACACGAGGTTGATATGGGCGAACTTTTCACAAAGCTTTATCAGAAGAGTCTTGAGGGCGACGCTGATTGCGGCGGTGTAACTGTTTACAACTACCTTTCAGGCGAGCCTGTAACAGGTTTCCTTGAGGGAAGACCCGTTATCGCAAGAAGCCACGAAAAACCGTTCACACTTGCAAATTTCCTTAAAGCACATCTTTATTCAACTCTCGCTTCTCTTGCTGCAGGTATGGTTATACTTGAAAACGAGAAGGTTGCAATCGACAGACTTATGGGTCACGGCGGACTTTTCAAAACTCCCGTTGTAGGTCAGAAATATCTCGCAGCAGCGACAAATTCTCCCGTATGGGTTATGGAAACTGCGGGCGAAGGCGGACCTTACGGTATGGCTGTACTTGCCGCATACGCTAAAAACAACGAAAAGGCTCTTGAAGACTTCCTTAACGAATGTATCTTCGCTGATGCACCGGGTACAAAGCTTGAACCTGAAACCGCTGACGTTGTAGGTTTCAAGGCATATCTTGACCGCTTCATGGCAGGTCTTCCCGTTGAGCAGGCTGCAATCGACACACTTTAATCGGAGGATTTTTTATGAGAAATTATGAATTCTGGTTTGTTGTCGGCTCTCAGTTTCTCTACGGTCCCGAGGTGCTTGAAACCGTTGAAGAAAGAGCAAAGGAAATGGCTGAAGAATTAAGTAAGGCTCTCCCCTTTCCTCTCGTTTATAAAGTAACCGCAAAGACAAACAAAGAAATTACAGATATCGTAAAAGAGGCAAATTACGACGATAAGTGCTGTGGTATCATCACATGGTGCCATACTTTTTCACCCAGCAAAATGTGGATAAACGGTCTTGCTTCTTTGCAGAAGCCATATTGCCATTTTGCAACACAGTATAACCGTGAAATTCCCAACGATGAGATTGATATGGACTTTATGAATCTCAATCAGGCGGCACACGGCGACCGTGAGCACGGCTTTATTGCGGCAAGACTCAGGATGCCGCGTAAGGTCATCGCAGGTTACTGGCAGGACGAAAAGGTACACAAGAAAATTGCTGACTGGATGAAGGCCGCTGTCGGAGTAAGTGTCAGCAAGAATATGAATGTTATGCGCTTCGGTGACAATATGCGTGAAGTTGCTGTAACCGAGGGTGACAAGGTCGAAGTACAGACAAAGCTCGGCTGGCAGGTAAACACATGGGCTGTCGGCGACCTTGTAAAAGAAATGAATAACGTAACAGAAGCTGAAATTGATGCTCTTGTTGATGTTTATAAATCAAAATACGACATTGCAACCGATAACCTTGATGCAATCCGTTATCAGGCTAAGGAAGAAATTGCAATCAAGAAAATGATGGACAGCGAAGGCTGTATGGCATTTTCAAATACCTTCCAGGACCTTTACGGAATGGAACAGCTTCCCGGCCTTGCATCACAGCACCTTATGGCTCAGGGCTACGGCTACGGCGGTGAGGGTGACTGGAAAGTTTCCGCAATGACAGCAATTATGAAAGCTATGGGCGAAAACGGTAACGGCGCATCTGCTTTTATGGAAGACTACACATATCACCTTGCAGAGGGTCAGGAATACAGCCTCGGCGCTCATATGCTTGAGGTTTGTCCCAGCCTTGCGGCAGGCAAGCCGAGAATTGAAACACATCACCTCGGAATCGGTATGAACGAAAAAGACCCTGCCCGTCTTGTTTTCGAGGGCAAGGAAGGCGACGCAATAGTCGTTTCTCTCGTTGATATGGGCGGACGTCTTCGCCTTATCTGTCAGGATATCGTTTGCGTAAAGCCGATTATGCCGATGCCCAATCTCCCCGTAGCGAGAGTTATGTGGAAGGCTATGCCTGATCTTGCAACAGGTGTTGAATGCTGGATTACTGCGGGCGGAGCACATCACACAGTACTTTCTTACGACGTTTCTGCCGAGCAGATGAAAGACTGGGCAAGAATGATGGACATTGAATTTGTCCACATCACAAAGGATACAAGCGTTGATTCTCTTGAGAAAGAGCTTTTCCTCAACGACCTTGCATGGAAGCTTAAGTGAGGTAATTATGTTAGAATCATTAAAAGAGCTTGTTTGTAAAGCTAACCTTGAACTTCCGAAATACGGACTTGTCACCTTCACCTGGGGTAATGTTTCGGGTGTTGACCGTGAATCAGGTCTTATGGTAATCAAGCCAAGCGGTGTTGAATATGACAATATGACAGTTGAGGATATGGTTGTTGTTTCCCTTGAAACCGGTGAAAAGGTTGAGGGCAAATGGAAGCCTTCCTCAGACACGGCAACACACGTTGCACTTTATAACGCCTTCCCTGAAATCGGTGGTATTGTTCACACTCATTCTCGCCAGGCAACATCCTTTGCTCAGGCAGGAAGAGGCATACCTGCTTACGGTACAACTCACGGTGATTACTTCTACGGTGAAATCCCTTGCACAAGAAAGATGACACCCGAAGAAATCGGCGGTGAATACGAAAAAGAAACAGGAAACGTGATTATCGAGACATTCAAAGGAATTGACGAAAATACAATTCCTGCCGTACTTGTCAACAGTCACGGCCCTTTCTCCTGGGGAACCGACCCCGAGAATGCTGTTCACAACGCAGTTGTTCTTGAAGAATTGGCTTTTATGGCACTGCAGACGGAAACACTTAATCCAAGTGTGAAACCGATGCAACAGGAGCTTCTTGACAAGCATTTCTTAAGAAAGCACGGAAAAAATGCCTACTACGGACAAGATAAATAAACACAGAAAACGGAGCGTATCGCTGAGATACGCTCCGTTAATTTTATCTTATATAAACAGGTATGTAAGAAAGAATCAATTTTATGAATGACTCAATAAAGCTGAATATAATTTCAATCAGATTCAATTCTTCAGTATCAGTTTCGACGTCGGATATTTCTTCATCAACATCAATTTCAGGTGACTGGTCAATAAGCTCGATATATTCAGTAAATGCTGAAGATGATTCAAAGCTTTCAGGCTTTGACTGGTCAACCGTGGAAAGGATAAGACCTGCTTCGTTAAGAAGAGCGACGTCACTTTCATCAATTATTCCGTCGTGGTTACAGTCAGCAGCCATAAACTCTGCTGATGTAACATCTTCCTGAGTAAGCATTCCGTTTGCAAGGCAGGAAACAATCAACGAATCCTGACCGTCGTACCAACCGTCGCCGTTGACATCGCCGAAGATAACTACTGTATAGTTTGTTGTGATGTTCTTCTGCTTAACAGCAACTACTGAACCCGTACCCATAACCTCATTTTTTGACGGAGTTGCTGAAACTGAAAGATATTTGAGGTTGAAATAACTCTTAATGCCATCGTCAGAAACGTTTGCGGTAAAGCCGTAAATAAATTCATTGCTGACGGTTGCAGTTGTTGCTTTGGGTGATTCACGGTAAATGCTCTGACGGCATACCGAACAGGTTAATCTGTCCGTACCGTTTTGTGTAACCGTCGGCATTACATAATAAACCCAATCGCCGTAATCGTGTCCTTCTGCCGTTACCGTTTCACCCGATGTCAGTACCTGACCACAGTCAACACAGCAATAGTCACCTGTATAACCGTCTTTTTCACAAGTTGCATTTACTGCATTTTTAAGAGTTGTTTTGCCGTGACCTGTCGGCTCTGCAAGGATTTCATAACAGAATCTGCATACCTCGGGTTCCGTACAGGTTGCACCGACTTCTGAGGAATGATAATGCTTGGGTTCAAAAACAGCGGTTACAACAATACTTGAAGTTACGTTTGATGTATCCGTGTCCCAACCGACGAAATTATAGTGATATTGCTCATCGGACTCTCTTTGCGGGATTTTATCGCACGATGCAGAAGAACCGTACGGAATATAAACAGATTCCACAAGACTTCCGTCATAATTTTTGAACTGAACCTGAAGCAGGATATTTGAAAGACCCAGATCAATCTGATTGCAAAGGTAATCGACATAAGCCTGATCATTTGCCGTTACGCGGTCTGATTCAAGGTCGGCAAAAAGACTTTCAACCGAGCTCAACGCACCTTCAAGGACACGACCCGATTCAGGATAATAATTTCCTGCATCAAGAACACTCTGAGCAAGCACTCTCTTCTCTGAAAGTTTTGAAACATCAATAGGAGTTACCGTTGAGAGATAGCAATAGATATATTCACCGCCGGCATCTGCATTAAGCTCCGCAGGTCTGTACGGCGAGCCGAGAGTTGTGGCAACTTTATACTGTGATGTGCTTGAGCTGCCGAAGCTGATTGCTTTTATCGGAGGCCCTGCATTTTCATCGTGACAGGTGTAGGCATAGATATAATGTCCGCCTGCACCCTTATTCAGATCAACGTCGCCTACTCTTGTGTAGGTGCATTCCTTACCGTTAACGGTAATGCTTGTTGAACTCCACGACTCTGCCTCATCTGCAACGTAGAACTTGATATCACGTAAGGCTTTCAACGGTTCCGTAGTTGTTTTATATCCCATATAGATATAGTTACCACCTGCGCCTGCATTGAGATCTTTATCGATAAGTGTATAACCTCCGCTCGTCAGCGTATTTTTGGCAGACGATGCCGTAGCAGCTGCAGAAATGCTGATTGAAGAAATATATTCGTTTGTGCCTGCGCCGCCGTAATATTCAGAGGTTTCCCAAGTAAAATTGGTTTTCTTACCGTTCCATGATTCGTAGTAAGTTACGGTATGGGTTGAATATGTTGAGGTATCTCTTTCGTCAAGCTCGATAACACCGTAGCCGCGGCAATTATCATCGCCGTATGACTGGAATGTTATACCCGGCATCTGCAAAAATCCGATACCTTCATACTTTCCGTGGAATGCATTTGAATGGTCGTGACCCGTAACAACACCGAGGACATCGCCTCTCTCATAAATCGCATCAAACTGACCTCCGTTGACAGCGGGAGGACACGGAAATTCACCGAGATAACCAGATGCACTTGAATTAAGATTCTTAGAATATTTCTTGCCAAGATAGCTCTCTGTACCCGTTGAACTTTCTGTGAGGAGATTATAGATTTCAGGCAAAGCGATATGCTGGAACATAAGAGAGTTGACCTTATGACCTACCTGATTTTCGAGTGCGATACTTGTTTCCTTATACCACTGAATCTGATCTTCCCTTACGTGGTCGTATCCACCATCAGCGTATGTAAGCGAGTCAATCATCCATAGATTGAAAGCAATTTCACTGCCGTTCGAAGAATAGACGGGAATGTTACAGTTACCGAATCCGTTCAAGGAAGGCTCAGCATCATATGTAAGACAGTAGCCTAATGATGAATACACACTGTGCATAAACTCTTTTGAAACACCTCTTTCATCATCGTGGTTACCGAAAGTATAGGCGTAGGGAATCCCCCTGTCAATAAGCGGCTGAATGATTTTCTGCGCACCTGTCCTGAAGTTACTTTCGGAGCCGACAACAACATTATCGCCTGTAAAAACAACAAAATCAGGCTTTTCGTTATCAAGCGCATCGCACATCAGGTCAATCATCTTCTGATAGGGCGAATCGTCATCCTGACAGTCGGCAAAAACAAGGATTTTGAATTTACCGTCCGAGTCAAAACGGAGCTTTCCGTCAAATGCTGCTCCTGCAGGGATATGCAAACTGAACGTGAGGGTAAAAACAAGGGATAATACAAGCAATGATGAGATTAATCTTTTAATTTTCATAATGCTCCACACCTCCATAGAATTATATTAACACAATTATTGTAGCACTTCAATATTCTTAATAGACTAAAAGACAAAATTACAAACGGCAACACAGCCAATGTGTTACCGCCCGTAATTTTAAAATAAGCGCAACTTTTTTAGTTCCCGTTATTATTTATATATTCTTCTGCAAAGTGTGCCGCAGTTGCTCCGTCCGAAACAGCCGTAACAACCTGACGCAAAGCTTTCGTTCTGACATCACCGACTGCAAAAACTCCGTCGATATTTGTTTTTGTAGATTCGTCTGCGATTATATAGTCATACTCGTCCAGTGCAACTTTACCTTTGAAAAGTTCCGTGGCAGGTTTTCTGCCGATACTTATAAACAACCCGTCACATTTGATATCTTCAACTTCCGACGTAATAAGGTTTTCGACCTTTATACCGCTTAATCTGTTATCGGCAATCAGCTCTATTACTCTGCTGTTCCGGATAAATTCTACATTTTCTGCCTTCTGAAGCGGTTCGTGGTAAATTTTTGTTGCCCTGAGTTCATTTCTTCTGTGAATGAGATAAACCTTTTTTGCAAGCCTTGAAAGATAAATTGCATCCTCAACCGCAGAATTTCCGCCGCCTACAACAGCAACAATTTTGTCTTTATAAAATCTGCCGTCACAGTGAGCACAATAATGAATCCCTCTTCCGACAAGCTCCTGCTCTTTGTCCACGCCGAGTTCACGAGGATTCGCTCCCGTTGCAATTATAATCGCTTTGGATTTATATTCATCTGCCGCACCTTTGACTGATTTAATTTTCCCGTCAAGACTGACTTCAATAACTTCGTCATATTCCGTCTTTGCTCCGAAGCGTTCTGCACCCTGTTGCATTTTAAATCCAAGGCTGATTCCGTCTATCCCCTCTTCGAATCCCGGATAATTATCTATCACATCCGTAAGTGTCATCTGACCGCCTACGGAAAGCTTTTCAATTACAAGAGTGTCAAGCCCTGCTCTTGCCGAATAAAGTGCTGCTGAGTAGCCTGCAGGACCGCCGCCGATTATTATTACGTCGTAAATGTGACTCATACAAAAACCTCCTTGTTTTTTCTGTTTATATTATGACAGTTATTCAATATCGTTTCTGTGACTCAATCACAAAGCTGTTGTCAATGCAGATCGATGAGCCTAACAATTCAATCATTATAGCCGTCTATAAAAGCCGAAGAGAGACAACTTCCTTATGAAGTGTCTCCCTGTACGTCCGATTTTTTACATAACAATATTTAAAATTTCCGGGAAAGTGTTGATTATATAATCAGGTGTGTCGACGTTTCCGAAGCCGAAAGAAGCAAAGATAAATGGAAGCCCTGCAAATTTTGCCGCATCCGCATCGCCCTGTGTATCGCCGACGAATATTGAGTTTTCAAAGCCGTTTCTTTCAAGAAGGGTTTTTAAATTCTCACCTTTAGGAAGGCATCTTGCATCAGGATGCTCCGAGTCGCAGAAGTACCCCTCAAGCTCATGAAAGCGAAGGAATGTTTCGATATATCCGTCCTGACAGTTACTGACTATATAAAGCTTGAAATGTTTTTTCAGTTCAGCGAGAGTTTCCTCAAGACCGTAAAAAAGCATACCGCCCTTTTCGGAAAGAATTTCGTCACAGGTAACAACTCCGTCCTCAAAAAATTTCATCTGTGTTTCAAAATCAACCTCGGGATAGAGCTTGTTCATAAGATCGATTTTATTAAGTCCGAGCGCACCTGCCATATCTTCTTTTGTGATTTTAGGCAGATTGTATTTATCTGCCGTAATAACCCAGGCTTCTGTGATTGCTTCAAGCGGATTCCAGAGTGTGCCGTCAAGGTCAAAACCTATGCTGTCGTATTTCATGTCAATTCCTCCAAACAGAAAGATAGTACAATAATCTTTATTTTTTGTCAAATATACTTTTATTTTTTGTGGAAAGAAAAGAATTTATGTGTTATAATATTTAAAATCAAAATTTAAGGTGAAAGAAATGCAGATTAAAATCAGCGAAGAAGTTAAAAATCTTGTGCCGTCATGTGTTCTCGGCGTTGTAAGATACAAAGCTCTGATTGAAAAAAGCAGTAAGGAACTTACAGAATATTTCGACGGAATAATGGACGATATCGGCTCAAAATATATAACCAAGGATATCGCAGATATGCCTCATATCCGCCCGACAAGAGCCGCCTATAAAGCGCTCGGCAAGGATCCTCATTCATACAGAGGTGCGGCGGAGCAGATGCTTCGCAGAGTTATCCTCAAAAAGGGACTGTATCACGTCAATAATGCCGTTGATATCAATAACATAATTTCTGTAACCTCAGGCTATTCAATAGGCTCATACGATGTTTCAGCAATTGTGGGTGATGCCGTGCTTTGCAGAGCACCTGAGGGTACGCACTACAAGGGTATAGGCAAGGATGACTATGAATATAACGTTGAATTCCTGCCGGCATTCTTTGACGACGCAGGCTGCTTCGGAAATCCGTCAAGTGACAGCCAGCGTACCATGCTGAAAAACGGCATCAGAGAGGTCATATTCGTCTTTTATGCCTTTGACGGTAAAGAAGGTCTTGAATACTGGATGAACGAAACAGAGAGGCTTCTCTCGGAATATTGTACCGATTACGAAACTATTGAAAAGATTATTATACTTTAATTACCAACAACACATAAGTCTGAAATACAATATATCACGCACATTCGAACAGTTTTCTCTTTGCCATACGCACGTATGACTGCATCGAAAAGCTGTCCGACTGTACGCAATCTATTGCATTTCAGATGCGAAGCAGTTTTGAAAGAGTAGGTTTTTGTTTCGGCAAGGCAAAAATCTGCAGTATGGCGGATATTTCAAAGATTTTTAACGAAGCCGAGGCGGAAAGATATTTTTCAAAACCTTATGGCTTGCTGGCAATTAAAGTATAGAATAGGAGAAACGCTATGCTTGAATATCTTGATTTTGACAAAAACAACGAAAGAGTTCTTTGCGAAATGGGTGGGAAAAACGCTGAAATGCTTATGACAATAAGAGTAAAGAAGCTCTTAAAAGGTGAAACCTTTGAAGTATCTGACGAGAAGAACGAAACAGCTTTCCTCATTCTCAAAGGTAACCTTGACATCAGCTGGAACGGCAGAACGGAAAATATGGTGCGCAAGAATCCTTTTGAAAAAACACCGTACTGTCTGCATGTATGTAAAGGTATAAAGGTATCTGTTACTGCAAATGAAGAGAGTGAGTTCATCGTTCAGCAGACGGATAACGACAGAGAGTTTGAACCGGTTTTCTATAAACCCGAGGATTGCCTTTATCAGCATTTCGGCAAGGATCAGTGGGAAGGTACAGGCTCAAGAATCGTTTCCACAATGTTTGACTATGACAACGCACCTTATTCAAATATGGTTATGGGCGAAGTTTTCAATCAGCCGGGCAGATGGTCAAGCTATCCGCCGCACCATCATCCGCACCCTGAGGTTTATTACTATCAGTTTGACCCTCAACAGGGCTTCGGTGCTTGTTTTAACGGCGATGATGTATTCAAGAGTGTTGACGGTTCTTTCTGCACAATTGAGGACGGAAAGGATCATCAGCAGGTTGTAGCACCGGGTTATACTATGTATTATGTCTGGATGATTAGACATTTCGACGGCGATCCGTGGTACAAGACGACACGTTATTACGCAAAAGAGCACGAATGGCTCACAAAAGCAGATTAAAAAATTGCTCCGCACAGCTGATGTTGTGCGGAGTGTTTTTATACATTGTTAAGAAATTCAAGCCACTTTTCGCTGATAGCCTCGATTGAGTGCGTTTTCAAAAGCTCTCTTGCGTTGGTCGAAAGCCTATCTGAAAGCTCAGGATTGTTGATAATTTCAAGAATTGTGTCTGCTATCTGCTGTGTGCTTCCTACATCAACAAGGATTCCGTTTTTACCGTTTTCAATCAATTCTTCGGGTCCCATATCGCAACGTGTTGAAACGCAGGGAACGCCCATAGCCATGGCTTCCATAAGCACATTCGGCATACCTTCAAGGTCAGAAGAAAGAACAAAAACATCGGCTCTGTTGACAACTTTAACGGACTTCGGGTCAGTGCCGGGAAGAAAAATTCTTTTCTCAAGACCGAGTGAAGCAATTTTTTCTTCAAGCTCTTTTCGAAGCTCCCCTTCGCCGAAGATAATCAGCTTGTGTTCGGGTATTTTTTCGCTTATAGAGGCAAAAGCATCAATAAGAATATCAAATCGCTTCTGCTCGTTAAGCCGTCCGACAGCACAGATAAATTTTTCTCTTTCAACGGGCGGTGTAAGCTCATAAACCGTTTCGTTGAAAATTGCATTAGGTATAACAATATCGTTTTTTCTTAACTTATCAGTAAAGAAAAGCGAAGATTTTTTTGTCTGGAACACATAACCGTTGCAAAGCTTGTAGAAAAACTTCCTGAGGAAAGAGTTGATTTTTGTAGCCTTGTATTTGTACGGATTGTTTCTTTCGGTACCGACTGATTTCGTTTTTGTAAATGCGGCTGCAACAACAGCATACCACGTCATCGAAAAGCTCATGCCGATAAGTACATCGAGTTTTCTTTTTTTGATAAAAGAACGGATTTTAAGCATTCTCTTAAGTGCGCCGAGAAGTCTTTTCACTGAAAGTGAAAGAGCAATTTCATCCAACCCGAGGCGAATATGCTCAACTCCGTCATTCAGTTGATAGAAACAGTCGTTATCTTTAAATGTGATTATTTCGGTATGAATACCTTTTTTTGAAAAGAAGTTTGCCAGTGACACCGTTGCTCTTTCGGCGCCGCCTGCATTAAGGTCGTGGATAAGAAATCCTATTTTCATATTATTTTCTCACCTTTTAAATATTCCTGTCTTGTTAAGTCCGGTGTATAAAGGCAGTCCTGCAAGGTAGCAGACAACAATTTCGCCGAATGCAACACTTGCACCTGCAGAAAGAAAACCCAACATACTGAATCCTTCGGGAAGGAAAAAAGCAATTTCAAGTCCGACAATCACTCCGTTGAATAAAACGGGAAAGATAAGTGAAAGTAACGGAAGTTTTTTGAAGCAGATTTTCCTCGTAAGCCTTGAACAGATTGCGGCAAGCAGAGTTGCAAGTGAGCCACAGATAATGTCCACAAGACCGAATGGACTGTTCAGGTTTGCGATAATGCAACCGACAGTGAGCCCGGGAATTGCCGCCGGTGTAAGAACCGGCAATACGGTCAGAGCTTCGGCAATTCTGAACTGAACAGAACCGAAGGAAATCGGCGCGCAAATAAACGTCACGGCAACATAAATGCCTGCAATCAGCGCACCCTGTACAAGATAGTACGTGCGGTTGTTTTTGGTTTTCATATTAATTTCTCCTTAGTTTTGTTTATAGTCAGGATGGTTTCGAACTGACTTTTATTTAGCGATTCATTTTATCATATTGCTTTAATTTTTTCAACCGGATTGCAAAATTTGACAAAATATTATTTATATTTACTTTTTTTTCATTTTATGTTAGAATACATAGGAAAAGAGGTATTTGCTATGGTTGAAAAAAAGAAGATCCCCTTAGCTGATAAGCTTAAGGAGTTAAGAAAAAATTTTTGTATGACTCAGGATGATATCGCAGAGCTGCTTGATATGAGCCGTACAACTTTTTCAAAATATGAAAACGGTGCGGCAAATCCGCCGCTTTCCGTATTGCGTAAGCTTTCTGCGATTTATAATGTACCGATTGAATATCTTATTCACGATGAGCATTCCTCAAAAATGATTTTCAACTCAGGCACAGAAGATGAAGTGCCGGAGGCTGAAACTTCTTTTCAATATTTTTCTCAGCTTACTAAAGAAGAAAGAAAGCTGATTCTCAAACTGCGTCTGATGCAGAAAGAGAAAAAAGCTGAGATTATAAGAACAATTGAATCTGAAGATGAATAAAGAACGGTACTTCGGCACTGTTCTTTATTGCATATTTTAGCGATAATTAAAATATACGAGGTAGATTTATGAAAATCACTTGTCTTGTTGAAAACACATCCCAAAACAACACACTTGAATGTGAACACGGTCTTTCGTTATTTATCGAGCATAACGGACTTAGAATTCTTTTTGATATGGGTCAGTCCGATTTGTTTTACGAAAATGCTCAAAAACTCGGAATCAATATTAGGGATGTTAATTTTGCAGTTCTTTCCCACGGTCATTACGACCATGGCGGCGGCTTAAAAAAGTTCCTTGAAGTCAATGAATCTGCACCGATTTATTTAAGCAGATATGCATTTGAACCGCACTATAACGGTACAGAGAAATATATCGGACTTGATGTTTCTCTCAAAGGCAACGAACGTTTGATTTTTACCGAAGATGAGTTTGAAATCGCTGACGGAATAACCCTGTTTTCCTGCAACAATAAAAAGAAAAGCCATTATCTCGGAAGCTTCGGTCTTAATATGATTGAAAACGACATTCTTGTACCTGATGATTTCAGGCACGAGCAATATCTGCTTATCGAAGAAAACGGAAAGAAAATCTTAATAAGCGGATGTTCACACAAAGGTGTTATGGATATATCCGAGTGGTTTATGCCTGATGTGCTCGTAGGCGGATTCCACTATTCAAAACTTGCTCTTGACGGTAAGCTTTCGGGATATGCGGAATTTCTTGACAGCTTCAAAACAAAATATTATACCTGTCACTGCACGGGAACAGAGCAATATGAATATATGAAAAAACATATGGCTGACCTTGAATACCTGTCCTGCGGACAGTCAATTGAAGTTTAAGAGGTGTAACTATGGATTACTGTGCATTCGAAAAAACTTTTGCAAACACTCTGGATTTCTGGAATCAGATTTCTGACAGCGACAAGAAATTTATATGTGAAAACACACGTCTTGTATCCTTTCAAAAAGGTTCAACCGTACACGACGGCAACAGCTGTTCAGGTGTCTTTATACTTAATTCAGGCAGTCTGAGAGTCTATGTATTATCCGATGAAGGAAAGGAAGTAACTCTTTATAGACTTCACAAGGGAGAGATGTGTATGCTTTCCGCATCTTGTGTTTTACAGGCAATCACTTTTGATGTTGTTATTGACGCTGAAGAAGACTGTGAATGTATGGTGATTAACGGCGATATCTTTTCACAGTTATCCGATAAGATTCCCGAAATCAAAATATTTGCTTTAGAAACCGCTGTCGGAAGATTTTCCGATGTTATGTGGGTTTTACAGCAGATACTTTTTATGAGCATGGATAAGCGGCTCGCAATCTTCCTCTTGGACGAATCAACCCGACTCGGATCCGATAATATAGAATTAACTCACGAGCAAATCGCGAAATACATCGGATCTGCCCGTGAGGTCGTTTCGAGAATGTTAAAATATTTTTCAAACGAAGGTATTGTCAAAAACTCTCGCAAGGGAGTTAAAATTCTCGACAAAAAACGTCTTCGTGACTTAACTCTCTAAAAGTGCAAGAATCTGATTCTTAGGTCTTGCTCCTGACGAGATGCTGACAACCTTCCCGTTTTCAATGACCGCCAGCGTCGGCACACTGTAAACATCGAAAGCCTGCGCAAGTTCCGGCTCATTGTCTATATTGATTTTGCCTATCAGGTACTGCGGATTTTCTTGTGCAATCTGCTCTACCAGCGGTAAAACCATACGGCAGGGACCGCACCAATCTGCGTAAAAGTCGAGGAGAACTTTCTTTTCGCTTTTCAAAATTTCTTCAATGTTGTTTTTATTTACAATTACAGCTGACATAAACTGCACATCCTTTCTTTTCTTTGTGATTTTAGTATAACCGCTTTTTAAAAATAAATCTGTGACAAAGTCACAAATACAGCAAAACAAACAAAATGAGACCGATTTTTTTTACTTTAATTAAAGTTTAAAAATTCGGTCTTTTGTTGATTTTCAAACCGTAAATTGCTATACTGTGATTATTATGAATAAGGAGGCAAACGTATGCTTTATCCAAAAAATCAGGACAAAAAATTAAGCCTTGAGCTTTTCAAAAATCCTACGTCTGAGTATCGCTGTACGCCTTTCTGGGCATGGAACTGCGACCTTAAGCTGGATGAACTTGAAAAAGAGATAGATTTCATGAAAGAAATGGGTATGGGCGGTTTCCATATGCACACACGTGTCGGTCAGTCCACACCGTATCTTTCAGATGCATATATGGCAAACATCAAGGGTTGTACTGAAAAAGCCAAGAAAGAGAATATGCTTGCATGGCTTTATGACGAGGACAAATGGCCCTCAGGCTTTGCCGGCGGTCTTGTTACGAAGAAGCCCGAAAACAGGGAAAAATATCTCCTCGGAACATTCAATCCTTCAATAATTGAAGGAACTTTCCTTGCAAAATACGACATCGAGCTTGACAACGAGGGTTTCCTTGCTTCATACAGAAAACTCGGCGAAAATGAAAAGGCAACTAACAAAGAATGGTATGTTTCGCTTGAAACATCAAAATCAGACCCGTGGTTCAACCTTGAAACATACGTTGACACACTTTCAAAATCTGCGATTGACGATTTCATCAACACAACTCACGAAAGATATAAAGAGGTTGTCGGTGACGATTTCGGCACAACCGTTCCTGCAATTTTCACAGATGAGCCTCAGGTTTTCCGCAAGAGCTGCATAGATCACTCCCTTGATGATGAGGATGTCAAATTCCCCTTTACAACTGACTTTGCAGACACATATAAAGCTACATACGGTGTTGATTTCTTTGACACTCTCCCCGAGCTTGTGTGGGAGAAAAAAGAAGGCTGTTACCTTTCAAGACACCGTTATCACGACCACGCAACAGAGCGATTCGTTGAAGCATTCTGCGACAATGTCGGTTCCTGGTGCGACAGAAACAACATCCTGCTTACAGGCCATATGATGGAAGAGCCTTCGCTTCACAGCCAGACCTGTGCAATCGGCGAGGCAATGCGTGCATACCGTTCATTCAGCCTTCCCGGAATTGATATGCTTTGCGATTCAAGAGAATTCACAACAGCTAAACAGGCAGCAAGTGCTACTCATCAGTTCGGTTATCCCGGCGTTATGAGCGAGCTTTACGGCGTTACAAACTGGGACTTCGACTTCAGAGGTCATAAGCTCCAGGGCGACTGGCAGGCCGCACTCGGCGTAACGGTACGTGTTCCTCACCTTTATTGGGTATCTATGAAGGGTGAAGCAAAACGCGATTACCCTGCTTCAATCGGACATCAGTCCGCTTGGTATAAGGAATATTCATACATTGAAGACCACTTTGCAAGAGTTAATACAATGCTCACAAGAGGTACTCCTGACGTTAAAATCGGCGTAATTCACCCCATTGAATCTTATTGGCTCCACTACGGTCCCACAGACAAAACAAGTGTTATCCGTGACGAAATGGACGAAAGATTCAAGCAGATCACCGAGTGGCTTCTTTACGGAACACTTGACTTTGACTACGTCTGCGAATCTTTGCTCAAGGATCAGTTCGGCGGTGCTGAAAAGAGTTTCAAGGTCGGCAAAATGGATTATGACGTTATTGTTGTTCCAGCTTGCGAAACTCTTCGAAAAACAACTCTTGATGCACTCGAGGAATTCGCGTCAAACGGCGGCAAGGTAATCTTTATGGGTGAAATCCCCACAATGGTTGATGCTGTTGCTTCAGATGCACCGAAGACTCTTGCAGAAAAATGTGAATTAATCAGTTGGAGCAAAGCTAAGCTTTTCGAAGCACTTGCACCGTTCCGCACAGTCGATATCCGTAACAACAGAGGTAACCCTTCGGACAACCTTATGTATGCTCTTCGCAACGACGGCGACGGAAAGAATCTTTTCATCTGTCATATCAGAGATACGCTCAGAACAGCTATTGACGAAGAAGAAAATTATACAGTAACAATCAAGGGTGAATTCAAGCCCGTTCTTATGGATTCACTCACAGGTGAAATTTCCGACTACCCTGCTGCTTATGCTGACGGCAACACAATCCTCAAATGGACCTGCTTCTCACAGTCAAGCATACTTCTTCGTCTTGAGCCCGGTAAAGCTGAATCTGCTGAAATCAAGTCAGAAGAAAACGGTGAGCTTGAATATCTTGCAGACGATATTGAATTCGTCCTTGACGAGCCTAACGTATGCATTCTCGATATGGCTGAGTGGAAGATTGACGACGGCGAATGGCAGGAAAAAGAAGAAATGCTCCGCCTTTGTGTCAAGGCAAAAGAATCTCTCAACTTCTCAACAGATTTAATCCACGGTGTTCAGCCCTGGGTTATGGGTGATGTTGTTGCAAAGAATACAATCACGGTAAAAGCAACATTCAACTCTGACGTTGAGATTGAAGATGCAATGCTTGCACTTGAAAATTTTGATGAGTGCGAAATCATTTTCAACGGAAATAAAATTGAAAAGGTTTCTCAGGGTTACTATGTCGACTTCTCAATCACAAAAGTAAATATCGGAAAAATCAACAAGGGCGAAAACACAGTTGTTGTTACAAAGCCTTTCACTGTTGTTTCCAGTGTTGAGAATATGTTTATCCTCGGTAACTTTGGTGTTCAGGTTGCCGGTACCGCTGTTAAACTCACAGCACCAGACAATAAAATTCATTTCGGTGACATTACAACGCAGGGTCTCCCCTTCTACGGCGGTGTTATGACATACAGATTTAAAATTAACGGTGGTAAGGATACAAAACTCTGTCTCGGACTTTTCGCGGCACCGTGTGTTTGTGCTGAACTTGACGGAAATAGAATTGCCAATCTTTCACTTTCGCCGTATGCCGTTGACCTGGGTAAGCTTTTTGAAGGAGAACACACCCTTGACCTCGTTGTATCACTCAGCAGAATCAACACCTTCGGTACACTTCATATGTGCGACGGTAAACGCCGTTGGTTCGGTCCTGACGGATGGTATACTGAAGACGAGGATTGGACATACAGTTATATGCTCAAACCGACAGGTCTTATAACTGCTCCGCGCTTGTATAAAAAATAATATATAACGAACAACCGCCTGCTGAATTCAGCAGGCGGTTAATTTTATTTCTTAAAGTTTTGAGAAACCGAAATTATTTATGAGTGCATCAATCTTCTGCTTCTGCTTGCACAGCGGGCAATCGTGGAGTGAAACAGTAAAGTAACCGGGAATATCATTCGGGTCAAATACTGAATTTACGGGATAACCGCCGCACTCTTTTTTTGTTGCAAAAATTGAAGCAATGCCCACAACTTCGCCACCGTAATACTTGATAGCTTCAATTGCGGAGGTTGCAGTATAACCAGTTGCAACCGAAACAGCAAGGATAAGAACGTGTTTGCCCTGAATCATCGGAGCATAGTTATCTCTGAAAATAAGCTGCGAAGCACCCGTCATTTCAGGAGTAACAACATAAATTGTCTGATGAGCATTGATATTCATAAAGTTGTTTTCAGTAAGCTCATCCGCAAGACAGGTACCGATTACCTCTGTGCCGTCAAGACAAAGGATTGTGTCAACAACCTGAGTGTTGTAGTTGTAATTTCTGCAAAGCTCTTTAGCAACAGCTTTTGCTTCTGAAAGACGTGATTTCTGTGCAGCAACATCGATATAGTAGTTGCTGTGAGAATGGTTTGAAGCAAAATGACCTTCCATAACTCGAAGATAAAGGTTATTGCTTTTGGTTTTAATTTTGATTACGTTTTTTTCAGGCATACTGAACACCTCTTTAAAGAATTGTACATAAGATTATGTGTTATTATTTTACAACATATGCACAATAAATTCAATAGTTTTGTTAAAATTTTTATTATAATTTAATATATTCGCACTACATAACAAAAAGAGGCAGGGAACCCTGCCTCTTTAAGATTATAATATCAGATTTTGTCAATATTACCAACAGCGTAATTAAGTATTTTCAAAGCATCCATTGAGTTAACTTTTCCGTCACGGTTAGTATCTGCAGCTTCAAATTTTTTGCCGGTCAGGGTTATCTTATCAACCGCATGATTAAGACAATAAAGAGCATCAACTGAGTTTATTTTACCATCATTGTTTACGTCACCGTATACAACTTCCTTTAAAGCCTCAAGAAGGATCTCATTGTTTATACCGACTGTAACATTACCCCACTGCTCGTCTGTTCCGTTATACTCAGCATCTGTGAGTGAAGAACACTCCATAAACGCACCCTTGCCAATGTTTGCAAGTGATTCGGGAAGGGTAACAGATTTAAGACCTGAACATTTTCTGAAAGAATAGTTACCGATTGAAGTAACATTTTCGGGAATTTCAACTTCTTCAAGACCTGTGCAACCGTAGAATGCATAGTGACCGAGTGACTTAACGCTTTCGGGGATTTCGATATCCGTAAGGCTTGCACAGTCACTGAATGCAGAGTTGCCGATCTTTGTAAGGCCTTCGGGAAGGTCGATTTCTTCAAGATTCTTACAGCCTATGAACGTATCGTTACCGATTGTTGTAACACCGTCAGCAACGATGAGCTTCTTAATCTTGTCTTTGTATTCATCCCACGGAGCAGGTGATGTTGCTGAATAGTTTGTCATCTTTCCTGTGCCCAAAATCAGAAGTTCGCCCGTTTCCTCGTTGAATGACCAATAAAGATTTTCACCGCACATATAAGACGAAGTATCCGGTTCTTTGTCAGTGCTGAATTTTGCAGTTATTTCTCTGTCAGATTTTGCAACGAAACTGTACTGCATATCTGTGCTGATAAGTTCCGAACCCTCATACCAACCGAGGAATTCGTTGCCTTCATACGGTGTTGCGGTGAGTGATACATAATCACCGCTTGAAACAGTCATTGAATTTGTTGCAATTCCGTAACCCTCAACTGCAACTTCAATGTTGTAATTGACTATTTCGTCACCTGACATAATTTCTGTCGGAATCATATCCGGTGCAGACTCGTCTTCAAACGAAAGAGTGTATTCTTCAAGCACAAAATCTTCGCTGTTGATTTCGCCTGTCATTTCTTTTCCGTCCGTAATTGAAACATCAAAGAAGTTTACTCGCTGTGTTTCACCAATATTGGAATCAATTTCGCTGACAGTATAATCCATTGTGCCTTCGTCGTTGCCGGTAAGACGTACGTCATAATCGCCGTCTGACGGAAGCCAGAATGACTTTGAATCGCCGTCAACAGTCATTACTATAGCATTATCCTTAGCTGCAATTTCTTCGTCGATAACATTGTTGACAATTCTGCCGACAACATCTCCTGTTTCGTTGTCGATAACCTCGATATCAACAGGACAGTTGACGGTGTTAAGTAAAGCTTCTTTTTCTCTTAACAATTCGGCCTTTGGCATTGTCATCATGTATGCACAATATGTTTCTGCCATATGTGCATCTTCAAACCTTGGATTTAAAGCCGTACCATTCCAAATAAAATACTTAAGAACATCTGTGTAAACTTTTGATGAAAGTAGTGGAAGGGATAAAGTTTCAGCAATTATATAAGCTGCCATAGAAAAGTCAAATGCCGATGCAGTTTTAGAAACAAAGTGACAGAGCGTATTTTGGAAAAAGTCTCGTGGTGTTATGTTCATCGGGCCTGCAAACAAAGGCAGATGTTCAAACATCCACGCATTCCTTACAACACCGGTGAGTGACTTGTAAACAGCAAAAGTATCGCCTTCGCCCAATGCATACGGCTTATATTCGCGCCCGTTCGTAATGCTTGAAAAATAATTCTGCATATTAGCTTTAAGAATTTTATAGTTTCCTGAAGCTGTATTTGTTTTGCTCGGGAGTACATAAGTTGTTCCGTATCTTGCGTAGCCCCATGCGGCAGGCATACACTTCGTTACAAAATCCTCCGGATTAACGATATTGAAAATTCTTTTATATTCTTCATATGTTGTATCAATAAGAGTAGTCGGATTAGGTGTTGCAAAGGTATATGTATGTATATTCTCTTTGAATGCATAGCCTTCGTCTGAAAAACCGTAAGTCGCTTCTTCAATCAACTGTGCCGCGACAAGGTTAGCGGTTGCCGCACCACGGCTGTGACCTGTAATAAGAATCTCGGTTGAATTAACATCACAATTGAGCTTTTCTATATAGTTTCGCAATTTTTTAAGAACAAATTCTTTTGCGTTGTTAAATCCCTTATGGGTATCGTCTGTACCCGGATCAAAATTCGAATACCATTGATCGTGATAAGATCCGATAAATCCTGTAAAAATAAGTGTTTTATTTTCACCTGATACAGTTATATTTTTATGAGCTATAAAATAATTAACTTCTTCGCGATTCGTGCTCAAATCAACTTCCGGATCCGAAAATCCCATTTCAGTCAGAGCGTTTTTCAAAACCTGATTTTTGGTAATGTATCCTGCAGGACGTGTGCCGTTTTCCTTTTGTTCATCCGTAAGCGGATGGCTTGCTTTTGTATAGCCGAGGACAGTGAACTGAGAGCAGAATCCGCCAAGTTCGTGATTGTATACCGCAGAATCTTCTGCAAACCATTCGTCCTTTAAAGTAACTGACATAGACAGCTTCCTGTGAGCATCGTCATCTTCAATGTAATAGTCGAGGTTTTCCTGAACTACAGCCGAGTGAGGAATATCAGGACCAACCGAACCGTAATGAATTGTTGCGTTGGTCAGGCACTCGTTATATGAACCTATGGAGATATTTTGCCACTCTTCATATGTACCGCCAAAGTAAACATCTGTAAGGCTGATGCAATCATGGAACGCATAATATCCGATTGTGTTGACGCTGTCGGGAATTGTTACGCTTGTAAGGCTGTAGCAATATTCGAACGCATAATTTCCGATTGTGGTGACACTGTCGGGGATTGTTACGCTTGTAAGGTTGGTGCAAACAGCAAACGCACCAACTCCGATTGTGGTGACACTGTCAGGGATTGTTACGCTTGTAAGGCTTCGGCAACCATAGAACGCATAATCTCCGATTGTAGTGACACTGTTGGGGATTGTTACGCTTGTAAGGCTTTCGCAATAAGCGAACGCATAAGTTCCGATTGTGGTGACACTGTCGGGGATTGTTACTCTTGTAAGGCTGTAGCACTCCCCGAACGCATAATATCCGATTGTGATGACACTGTCGGGGATTGTTACGCTTGTAAGGCTGGTGCAATACCAGAACGCATAATCTCCGATTGTGGTGACACTGTTACCGATTGTTACAGTTTTAATTTGATCTTCATAAGATTCCCACGGGCGGTTATTATAATCATAATCATACATCGCACCAGTGCCGTCGATTGAAAGCTCACCTGTTTCCGTATCAAATGTCCAGGTGAGGTTGTCTCCGCAGGTGCCGCTGACCGTATCTGCCGCGAATACATTCATCTGCATAACCGTAATGAACATAATCACAACCATAAGTGATGCTAAAAGTCGTCTGAATTTCCTTTGCATTTCATCATCTCCGTTATCAAGTGTAGAATCTGCGTTTGGAATTTATACAGTAATGCCTTTGTATTCGGCTTTTACCTTCTCGTAGCTTTCGAGGTTGCCGATATCATAACGGCTGCCCGGCATCTCCATAGCATAAACGTCAGTTTCAGTACAAAGCCAGGCAATATAGCTTCCCGGTGCATCCGTACCGCATCCGCTTTCTATACCCTGCGGAACAAGGCGGGCATCCTCTTTTGTGTAATAGTAGAAAGGAGGACAGCACCAATTTGTTGCAGGGGTCGGGGATTTTTCTGTCATACTCAGCACCTTGTCATCCTCATCTACCGTCACAACACCGCACTTAAGAAGCTTCTGAAATTCAGGTTCATAATAACGCATAATGCACGAAGCATTCTTTTCTTTTGCATAGTGTATAAACTTCGTGAGACTGAAGTCAAGCACATTGTCCCCTGCTATAACGAGCATATCGTCATCAATATTCAGGCTATCTATCGCAAACTGAATATCTTTTACAGCCCCGAGACGTGTTTCGTTTGATGATGTACCGTCATCAACAACTGTTACTTTCTGCTTTTTGAGCTTTGCCCATTCATCAAAATGGCAAGCATATTTGTGGTTTGATATAACTATATACTCATCGACCATTCCTGACTCATCAATATCATCAACAAGCCAATCAATAATGGTCTTTTCGCCCACTTCAAGAAGGGGTTTCGGAAAGTTTTCAGTTAAAGGATAAAGCCTTGTTGCGTAACCGGCAGCAAGAATAAGACATTTCATATTAATTCCTCACAAATCTATACCGTCTGCACTTTCGCAGATATGACAGGAATACTTGCCTTCAAGCTCCGGAAAAGCCTTAAGATATTCTGCCGTTACAGTTTCTGCGATACTATCTTCATATGCAGGATCAATAAGCGCCATACAGCAACCCTTGAAGCCTGCTCCTGAGAACCGACCGCCGTAAATACCTTTTGTTCGGCTCATAATCTCATAAAGCTTTATCAATTCAGGCGAACCGGTTTCCCAATTTTCAATCGAAGATTTTCCGCTTTCAAATGAAAGTCGGCCGAATTCTTCAATATCTCCCCTGCGCCATGCTTCGGCTCCCTCCTGCACACGGAAGAACTCTGTATACCAATGCTCTGCGCGCTTACGCCAATTATCGGGAAGCTTGTTCTTATACTTAAGATAAACTTCGTAAGGAACATCACGAAGATTCGTTTCCTCAAACTTTCCGTATTCCATACCTGACAAAGCCTTGAGGGCATATGCGGCACTACGGCATTCATCAACCCTCATATTAAAAGCTGAACCTGCAAGGCTTCTTTCGATACCGCTAAAGAAAACAGCAATCTTGTAAGGCTTCATATCCGGATGCTGCGGAATAAGTTCATAGGTATCATTCTGCAAATCCATATATAACAAATTGTCTTTTCTGCAATAAATTTCACATGACTGATCAAGCTTGCCACAAGAAACACCGACATATTTGTTTTCAGCTTCCTGCGAAATAGTTATAAGTTCAGGCGACGTCAGCGTTATTCCGTTCATCATGCAGAGTGCAGATAAAAACGTAATAATCACCGCGGCAGAAGACGATAATCCGCCAATCGGAAGTTCACCGTCAACAACTGCACAAAGACCTCTGCGCAAAGGATAACGTTTATTCAAAGCGATAGTCGCTCCCCTGAGATGGTCAGCCCAGTCATTCTGCCTTTCCGCAGGAGTTGCCTGAACGTGCCACTGTGCACGTTTTTCAAACTGAAGAGACTGAATCTCAACAACACCGTTTTCCTTCGGCTCGTAAGCTATATGAACACCTTTATTGATTGCCATACCCGTAATTTTGCCAAGCTGATGGTCACTGTGAGCACCAATCGGACAGATTCTGTACGGAGTGAAGGCAACACATTGAGGCGGCTTTTTATATATTTTTTCAAACAGTTCAGCTGCAACTGTCATAGTTTTTCACCTTTATTTTCAAATCAAAATCAGAACTTTCTCCAGACCATTTTATCAACAACACCTGTGTATGATTGAATAATTTTGACAACCTTGGTACTTACATTTTCTTCCAAATAATCAGGTACAGGAATTCCGTAATCACCGTTATCATTCATATCTACAGCAGTAGTTACTGCCTGAAGAAGACTCTTTTCATCAATACCTGCAAGAACAAAACAAGCCTTGTCCAAAGCCTCAGGACGTTCTGTTGATGTTCTTATACAAACAGCCGGGAACGGATGTCCCACACTTGCAAAAAAGCTTGATTCTTCGGGAAGTGTACCGCTGTCAGAAACAACAGCATATGCATTCATCTGAAGTTTATTATAATCGTGGAAACCGAGCGGTTCATTCCTGATGACACGCTTATCAAGCACAAAACCGCTTTTTTCGAGGCGGTTACGGCTTCTCGGATGGCAGGAATAAAGAATCGGCATATCGTACTTTTCAGCTAATTTATTTATTGCATTAAACAAGCTGAGGAAATTCTTTTCTGTATCAATATTTTCTTCTCTGTGGGCAGAAAGCAAAATATATTTCTTCGGTTCAAGACCAAGACGTTCAAGAACATCGCTTTCCTCAATTTCAGGAAGATTCTGATGAAGCACCTCTGCCATCGGAGAACCCGTTACATAGGTACGCTCTTTCGGAAGTCCACACTCGTGAAGGTATCTTCTTGCGTGTTCACTGTAGGCAAGGTTGACATCGGAAATTATATCAACTATACGGCGGTTTGTTTCCTCAGGCAGACATTCATCCTTACACCTGTTACCTGCTTCCATATGGAAAATCGGAATATGAAGTCTTTTTGCCGCAATTGCTGAAAGGCAGGAATTTGTATCGCCGAGAATAAGAAGAGCATCCGGCTTTATTTCAGCCATAAGCTTATATGAACAGTTGATGATGTTTCCGACTGTAGCACCAAGGTCATCACCTACAGCATCCATATATACTTCCGGATCCGCAAGCTTAAGATCCCTGAAAAATACTCCGTTAAGGTTGTAGTCATAATTCTGACCCGTATGGGCAAGGATAGTATCAAAATACTTACGGCACTTGTTGATAACAGCGGCAAGACGGATAATCTCCGGTCTTGTACCGACAATGATAAGCAGCTTCAGCTTGCCGTTATTCTGAAATTTTATATCACTGTAATCAAGTTTAATATCCATAGCTGATCCCTTTCATAATGACGTTATTCAACAATTTCAAAAAATGTATCGGGATGGTTCGGGTCAAACTGTTCATTTGCCCACATCACTGTAACAAGATTTTCAGTTTCTGAAAGATTAATTATATTATGCGTATAACCCGGAAGCATATGAATTGCTTCGATTTTATCTCCGCTGACTTCAAAATTCATAACCTCGTCAGTACCGATTTTTCTTTCCTGAATAAGACCGTGACCGCTGACAACAATAAAGAATTCCCACTTTGAATGGTGCCAATGCTGACCTTTCGTAATACCGGGTTTAGAAATATTAACGGAAAACTGACCGCATTTTTCTGTTTTAAGAAGCTCTGTAAAACTTCCCCTGTCGTCCGTATTCATTTTCAGAGGAAACGAAACTTTTTCTTTCGGAAGATAGGACAAGAAGGTGCTGTAAAGTTTCTTTGCAAAAGAGTTATCGGGTATTTCAGGCATAACTAATGTGCTCGCCTGATTTTTGAAAGTTTCAAGTAAATCAACGATTTCACCGAGTGTTACCTTATGGGTAACGGGAACAGCACAGTACTTTCCGTCGCTGCAAAGTACCGTTTCAATTCCGTCAAAAACACAATGGTGTTCTTTGTTTTCGAGCGCATCAAGCATTTCAGCAACAAGATCGTCAATATAAAGCAGCTCAAGCTGAACAGCGCTGTCACTGACTGTTATAGGAAGATCATTTGCAATATTGTTACAGAAAGTTGCAACAGCACTGTTATAATTCGGTCTGCACCATTTACCGAATAGATTCGGAAAACGGTAAACATAAACCTTTGCACCCGTTTCTTCACCGTATGTGAAAATCAGGTCCTCCCCTGCCTTTTTACTTCTGCCGTAATCACTGTCATAACGGCCGATGCAGGTTGCCTGAATTGACGATGATATCATCACAGGACAAGTATTATTATACTTTTTAAGAGTTTCAAGGAGTTCTGATGCAAAGCTGAAATTGCCCTGCATAAACTCTTCCGGGTTCTGCGGACGGTTTACTCCTGCAAGATTGAAAACGAAATCAGCTTTTGCACAATATTCATCGAGTAAAGTTTTATCCGTATCAACGTCGAACTCAAAAACTTCATCAATCTTAATGTCCGGACGAGTTCTGTCTTTACCGTCACGGATATTTTTAAGACTTGCACAAAGGTTTTTCCCAACAAAACCTTTTGCTCCTGTTACAAGTATATTCATACTCACTTCTTCTCCTTAGCAAGCTCAGCTTTAATATAATCAAGAGCCGCTATCTTTGCTTTTGTTTCTTCTACTGTAAGAAGATGCGTATTATTTGAATCAAATTCAGTAAGTACATTGCGCTGCGCATTTCCTTCACTGAAATATTTGTCATAGTTAAGTCCGCGATTATCACACGGTACTCTGTAAAAATCGCCCATATCGACTGCAACTGCACATTCTTCGTTTGTGAGAAGCGTTTCAAACATTTTTTCGCCATGACGGATACCTATAATTTTGATATCTTCTTTATTACCGCCGAAAAGTTCACATACAGCCTCAGCCTGGGTCTGAATTGTACAGGCAGGTGCTTTCTGAACAAAAATGTCGCCCGGCTCACCGTTTTCAAATGCAAAAATAACAAGGTCAACAGCTTCTTCAAGTGACATTATAAAACGTGTCATGCGAGGATCTGTAAGCGTTATAGGATTTCCGTTTCTTATCTGGTCAATCCACAAGGGAATAACTGAACCGCGAGAACACATAACGTTACCGTAACGGGTGCAACAAATTTTCGTCTTTTCAGGCGACACGGTACGCGACTTCGCCACGATTACCTTTTCCATCATCGCCTTGCTTGTCCCCATCGCGTTGACGGGATACGCAGCCT
>JAZSID010000085.1:0-2191 GCA_045533625.1 Acutalibacteraceae bacterium
GCTCGAACCGTCGACCTCTAGCGTGACAGGCTAGCGTTCTAACCAACTGAACTACCGGGCCGTATGGTGGGAACAACAGGGCTCGAACCTGTGACCCTCTGCTTGTAAGGCAGATGCTCTCCCAGCTGAGCTATGCTCCCAACTTCGCCATTTCATCTTTGCATTCCCAACCTATTGACCGAGAACATTTGATATTATATCACAGATTTTAAAAAATGCAAGTGTTTTTTGCAAATTTTTCAAAAATTTTTTAATTTATTTTTCAGGGGTATTTTCTGTGATTTTTGTTTCTGATTTTCCGCAAAAGATAACAACAAATTCGAATTTGTTAAATGTTCAAGGCAGGGGTCAATCCCTGCCTTGGTGTGTTTCTGAATTAAATTTTAACTATTTTATCATTTCGTTCAGGTCTTCTTCGGAAATTATTGTAATTCCGAGATCGGTTGCTTTTTTGAGTTTGCTGCCTGCTTCCTCACCTGCAAGAACATAGTCCGTCTTTTTTGAAACAGAGGAAGCTGTTTTTCCGCCGAAGCTTTCGATGATTTCTGCCGCTTCTTTTCTTGAATAAGTCGGCAATGTGCCCGTAAGCACAAAAGTCTTACCTGCAAAGCGCATATCCTTGACCTCTTTGAGGGATTTCATATTTAGTCCTGCAGCCATAAGTCTGTCTATAAGTTCCTTCGTCTGCGGCATCACGAAATAATCAACAACGCTTTCAGCCATAATCTTGCCGAAACCGTCAATTGTCATCACATCGTCAAAAGATGCTTCCATAATGCCCGTCATAGTACCGAATCGCTCAGAAAGAAGCTTTGCCGCCTTCTGACCTACGTGACGGATTCCAAGCGCAAATACGAGCTTTGAGAGGTCGTTTTCTTTCGATTTATTAATCGCTTCAACAATGTTTTTTGCAGACTGTTCTGCCATTCTTTCAAGGGGTATAATCTGCTCCTCTTTAACGGAATAGATATCCGCAGGAGTTTTTATGAGTCCTTCATTTACAAAAAGTTCAAGGTTACTTTCACCGAGACCTTCAATATCCATAGCATCCCTTGAACAAAAATGAATGAGATTCCGAAGAAGCTGTGCAGGACATTCCGTGTTAAGGCAACGCACTGCCGCCTCTCCCTCTTCGCGGACAACCTTTGCGCCGCAGGACGGACAGATTCCGGGCATAACGTAAGGCTCTGCGCCTTCGCCGTGACTGACAACACTGAGCACCTCAGGGATAATATCGCCCGCTTTACGGATGATTACGGTATCGCCTATGCGGATGTCCTTTTCAGAGATAAAGTCCTGATTATGAAGCGTAGCACGGCTTACAGTCGAGCCTGCAACGAGCACAGGTTCAAAAACAGCTGTCGGTGTAAGAACACCTGTTCTGCCGACATTGATTTCGATATCGATAACCTTTGTCTGCTTCTCTTCGGGAGGATATTTGAAAGCAACCGCCCACTTCGGAAATTTCGACGTACTGCCGAGCATTTCACGGTGAGAAAAATCATCCACCTTGATGACTGCACCGTCGATATCAAAAGGCAGAGTACCTCTTATTTCGCCGATTCGATTAATTTCGGCAATCGCATCTTCGATACTATTGCAAAGAGTATAGAACGGAACTGTTTTAAAGCCGAGCTCCTTAAGATAGTCAAGCGACTGTTTGTGACTTGTGAGCTCCTTGCCTTCTACTCTCTGGATATTGAAAACAAAGATATCAAGCTTTCGTGTTGCCGTGATTTTCGGATTCTTCTGACGAAGTGAACCTGCCGCGGCATTACGCGGATTTTTGAAAGGTTTTTCCTCGTTATTCTCCTGCTGTTCGACAAGCTTTATGAATACATCGCGCGGCATATAAACTTCACCACGCACCTCGATTGAGGGAAGAGTCTCTTTTATTTTTAAAGGAATTGAACCGACTGTGCAAAGGTTCGCGCTGACGTTTTCGCCGACTGCGCCGTCACCTCTCGTTGATCCGCGGAAGAACACACCGTTTTCGTATTCGACCGAAACGGAAAGACCGTCAATTTTCGGTTCAACAACGTAAACGGCATCGCTGACAACTTCACGCACCCTCTTATCAAAAGCATAAAGCTCATCAAGGCTGAAAGCGTCCTGCAGACTAGCCATCTGTACTGCGTGTTCAACGGGTTCAAACTGACCGTCAGCGTTACCGCCGACTCTCCTTGTGGGT
>JAZSID010000035.1:0-24893 GCA_045533625.1 Acutalibacteraceae bacterium
GGTTGGTTTAAAAGATAATAAGGTAAAAAGTTGATTTTATTGCTAAGAAATATAATTTTTTGTTTGAATTTGCATATCTTCACAACAAATGGAAAAAGTAATTATATAAATACGTGGAGGTAACAAAATGTTTAAACACGAAAAAATGCTTTTTCATCCCGTTTCAGTAGAAAAACCAAATCCTCAATATGCGGCGCTGCTTCAGGAACAGCTTGGGGGCGGGAACGGAGAACTTAAGGCTGCAATGCAATACATGTCTCAAAGCTTCAGAATCAAGGATCCGGAAATCAAAGACCTTTTTCTTGATATTGCCGCTGAGCTGCTGGGTCATATGGAAATGATAGCGCAAACCATTAATTTGCTCAACGGTCACGATGTTGATGCAAATAAGGTTGAGGCCGGTGAAATACAGTCCCATGTTATTCTCGGCTTAAATCCCGGGCTGATAAATGCTTCGGGCTATTCATGGACGGCAGATTACGTAACTGTAACGGGAGATTTATGTGCCGATTTGCTCAGCAATATAGCCTCGGAACAGCGCGCAAAGGTAGTTTATGAATATCTTTACCGTCAAATTGAAGATAAAAAGGTTCGCGAGACCATCGACTTCCTTTTAAATCGTGAGGAAGCGCATAATCAGATGTTCCGTGATGCCTTCAATAAGGTGCAAAACTCGGGCTCAAATAAAGATTTCGGTACAACAAAAGCTGCACGTATGTATTTTTCTATGTCTGACCCGGGTCCTAATGCCTTTGCCAATAATGAAACTAAGCCAGTATCATTTTAATAAGTTTGCACTTGTATAATTTAGTATAATGTTAATCAACCTTCTAATCTTAGCTGCAGGGTACGATTGAAGGTTGATTTTTTATATAAACATAGTATCCAAGCGATATTTAGTTACTTTCTTTTTGTCTTCACTTAACATGGCAAATTTTTGAATAGCTTCAGGATTTTGCGCCAAGAACACTGCAAAAAGCAACAGCAAATAACAGTTCGCCATTTTGAACGGTAAACACAAAAAACCACTTGTTGATTAAGCAAGTGGTTTTTTATCACGGATTATAAGTTGTAATAACTGCGCTTGTTTCAGCATCTGCGATGGAAATGTTGCAATTCATACCAAGCTGTGCATACATCTGGTAAACCATTGACGGAAGAGAAACTGCCGTTGAAATTGCACTGCCGTCGGCAGAATTGAAGCCTGCACGGTCAACCCTTACTATAACGTTCGAAAGGTCATCATTACAGTTGACATCTTTTATATATGAATATGAAGAGGTGAGCTCGTTTTCAATTTCAGTTACAGCTTCGTATCTGTAGTTACGAAGGAAAACTTTGTAGTCAGCCTTTGAAATTGTGTATGTCACGGAGCTGTTACCGTCAGATACAGCCGATTTGAAACCTGCATCCTTCTGCTCTTTTGTCAGCTGAGAGTTTGCGTTGATATCTTCAAGGACGAAAGAAATAGGTATTTTGATTTCAACATCAATCAGCTCATCACCGTCAACAGTGATGTCATCGCCCTGAACAGCTACTGCATGTTTGGTAGCTGAAGTTTGTTCAAAAAAATCTCTGTTCGTTTTTTCATATGAATTGTCGCCCTTGAAAATAACAACCCACAAAAGGCTGCAGATGATTATTGCCACAGCAACGAGCATAAATATTATTGTCGGCTTTTTAAATTTACCATTATTGTTCATTTGCGTCACTCCTAACGGGTACATTTTACCACTATTAATACTGCCCGTCAAGGAGATGCAAAACTTAAAAACGGGATATAAATCTGCTGTTATTAATTTAGGGTGATTATATAAAAAATAATAAAAACTGAAAATATTTCCCATCTCTTTTTTGTGCTTTGCAGTTGTTGTTATTTTATTCAGTATAAAATATTGTGTAACACCCCCCTTTGTCACTCCGCGACATTTTTCTTCGGAAACAGGTGCCATTTTGTCTGTTTCGCAGACATTTTACTAACAGGGGCAATACAAGAAGAAAACAACATCAAATTTTTTCAACACTTGCAAACAAAAAGAGTTATACGAAGCCGAATTTGTCAACATTATTGGTAGCATTACATTTTAATCACTTTGTATTGAAAATCATCAAGCAAAATGTTATAATAAAATGTAAAGTATTAAATTCAGGAGGCGCAGATATGAAAATGAGAAAAGCAATTGCAGTCGTGCTGACACTTTCAATGATGTTTAGCTTCAGCTTCTTATCGTTGTCACAGCCTGCTTTGCAGAAAATTTTTGCGGATTTGTTCACCGTAAGTGCATATGCCGTTGACGATGTCATTTCAAAATATGCACCGGATGGCACACGTGATGTTGCAGTCGATGCGGCAACTACGGCTTCAAGCAGCTATACATCAGGTAACGGTCAGTGGGAACTTGCAAGAGTCAATGACGGCTCTCTTGTTTATAACGGCGGCGAGTTCGGCTACAACGGAAACGCAGGCTTTACCTCGCATCCTGATGAAGTACCGTATCATCCGACAAATATGACTCAGGCCCAGAAGGATGCTGCTGTTGCAGAGTCAAAAACAAAGCCTTTGTGGGTTGCTTTTGACCTTGAGGGCTTTTACGACATCAGCAGAGTAACTCTTTTCCGCCACGGTGCATTTCCCGATACATTTGAAATTCAGGTTTCTGATGATGGTGTGAGCTACCGTACGGTTGCAACAAAAAGCGGCTATGCAGGTTTCGGACAGGAAGCTCTTTCAATCGATTTCGACGTTGTAAGAACAAGATATGTTTGTGTTTATGTAACAGTCCGCGGCAACCTTGACGGCAACTACATACACCTTGTTCAGTTCGGCGAAATTGCCGTTTTCGGTAAGGAAGTAGCAGCAACAGACACAGGACTTGAAATCAATACTTATGCGCCCGAAAATTGTATCAACCTTGCAATTGACAGCAAGGCAACAGCAACTGAAAGCTATGAAGAGGGCGAAAAATGGGGTGTTCACAATATCAATGACGGTGACACTCAGCGAAACGGCGGTTATTCAAGTGAACCGACAAACCGTCCGATGAACATAGATTTCAAGCTTGGCAATACAGCAGAACTCAAGCGTATTGTTATTTTCCCGAACGGTGTTGCTCCTTCGGTATTCGAAATCCAGACTTCGTTTGACGGTGTAAATTACAAAACAGTTAAAACAGTTTCGGGTCTTGCGCTTTATCCTTCATCTCCCATAAGTATTGATTTGCCTGCGCCTACCTTCGCCTCATATGTGCGAATTCAGGTAACTGAAAGATATGCATCTGAAGGCTATTATGTTCAGTTTGCGGAAATCGGTATTTACGGAATTAAAAATGCTTACAATGCAACGCTTAATAAGACGAAAATCAAGCTTACTCCCGGAGATAATCTTCAGCTTGAATTAAGAGTTGATCAGCTCAATTCATTCGACCCGTATGAGCATAAGCTTACCTGGACTTCGCTTGACGAAAGCGTTGTAAAGGTTGATTCAAACGGTCTTGTAACCGCAGTTGCTGAAGGTGAAACAAAGGTTACCGTTATGAATGAATCAATAGGCTATTCAGCTTCGGTTGATGTAGGTGTTTATAACACAATGCCTTATGCTCGTGACGAGATGACAGTTTCGATTTTTGCTCCTCCTCTTGGTGATCTCTTCACTGATGAGCAGTATCAGCGTCTTGCAGATGCAGATGTTGACCTTCTTCTCAATACATATAATGTATACACTCTTGAGGATAACCTTAAGTTTCTCAATATGGCTGAAAAGTACGGAATGAATGCAATTGCCGCTGATATGCGTTTCAGAGCAGAAGCTCCGAATGTTTCAAAAGAGCTTGTTGAAGAAGTTTATAAAGATTACAGTGGTATTTCAAACCTTGAAGGCTTCTATATCTACGACGAGCCGTGGAATCCGAATATCTATGCTGATATGGCAAACAATATTGCTTCAACAGTACCCGGCGGATTTATCTATCTCAACCTCTTCCCGGGATTCGTATATAATTCATACGAACAGTATCAGTACACGGCTGACGACCTCGCAGCCCTTACAAACGGTGACGTCGAGATTATGTTTGACGTTTATCCGTTTATGCAGGACGGCTCAACGGACTACAAGCTTCTCTTCGATTCTCTTGATTCGGTAAGACGTTCAGGTCTTAAATACAATGTCAATACTGCGGCTTGCGTGCAGACAATCGGTTACGGTCCTGTAGGCGGCGAGCTTGTGAAGAGAATTCCGAACAGAGAAGATATTCTTTATCAGAATATGGCTTACCTCGCATACGGCGTCAAGCATGTTTCTTATTGGAAGTACAGTGCCGAAGCGGATAACGGAATGGAAAATTATTCCGTATGTCCGATTGACGAAAACGGTAATCCGACGGCGGTTTATTACTATATGCAGGAAGTAAACCCCATAATACACACTCTTGGTGAAACACTCATCAACTGTGATGCAAAGGAAGTTTATCTCGCAGGTAACAATGTTTACGGTCAGAATGCTGTGCCGGCTGATTTCTTCGTTCAGTCAACGGACAGCACAAAGAGTCTTATTCTTTCATATCTTGCAGACCGTGATACAGGCAGAAACTACCTTATGGTTGTTAATAATGACCTGAGCAAAGATATAACTGCAACGCTTAAGTTTGCAAACGGCATCAACAATGTTCAGCGCCTTAACAACAGCACAGGCGAATGGATAACATCTTCCGCAAGCGGAAACTTCTACCTCAACCTTGAGGCGGGCGGAGCAGCTTTGATTGCCCTTCCTGACAACTACCGCTACGAGGAAGCAACGGCAGAGGCAGGCTCAAATGAGCTTTATCACGCAACAGTTTACGGTAACAGCTCACTCGGTACACCGGGTACACGTGACGAAATGCTTTCCGGTTGGTACTTAAGCTGTCTTACTGACGGTTACATCGGCGCAAACTCCTCAAAGGGTCTCAACGGCTGGTGTTCAGAGCTTAAGGACGAGTCGTTCGAAACATTTGTCAAGCTCGACCTCGGTGCGATTAAAACTCTCAATTCGCTTACTCTTCACGCTGTCGATTCTTCGACGGGTTACAGCGGATATTTCCCGAAATCGTTCACTGTAAGCTCCTCAAAGGACGGCGAAACGTGGACAACGCTTGCAACAAAGACGGGTGTATCTGTCAGCGATTATATGACGATCGATTTCAATTCAACGGATATGAGATACATTAAAATCGATATCACTCAGATGAACGCAATCAACGGCAAATATGCCGCAGCACTGGCTGAAATCGAAACAAACGGTGAAGTTGCAATTACCCGATTCAAGACAATCGCCGAAGATGAAAATGGATTCTACGCTTATATGAACTGCGTAAATACGGAGTACATCAAAACTCCGACATGGACGGATTATAACGGTCAGGATGACATTATATGGCACGAGGGTGAGCGCGGAAACTGGACAATCAACGGCTTTACCTATAACTTCAGAGCATACATCCCGATTTCTGCACACAACAATGAGCGCGGAAAGTATACGGTTCACCTTTATGCTTACAACAGCAAGGGAGAAACCTCAAAGGGAACAAGTTTTGAATTCTCTTCAAATGTTATTTTTGATATGAATTACGGTGATATTTCACCTAACCTTATGGCAGGTCTTGATTCGATTTCATCAGGTGGCGGAGTGACTGCATCTTATAATGCGAGCGATGAAACCGTTACCCTTAACGGTACGCTCACGGGCAGCATCAATCTTCAGCCTTACGTTGAAATTAATGCAGATATCAAGGCAGGAGATACGCTCCGTGCAACTCTTGAACCCGTCAGCGGAAGCATGACAAACGGAATTATTGTTCTCGAATTTTTCAACGATGCACTTGCAAATCCTGACGGCAAACGTCATCCGATTGATATGGTTTCGGCAGGACAGGTTGACCTCCCGATAACTACGGATAAGGCGGCAAGTGAAATTTCAAATTATAAATTCTGGCTTTATCACGACGGCAGAGGACAGTCCTTCAATAACTACAAGTTCAAAATCAAGCTTGAAGTTGTAAAGGGTGACAGCGTTTATTCTCCTGCAGGAAAGAGCCTTGGCTACGGTGAGGCTTACGGTATACTTTATCAGCCTGTACGCGATGATGCTGAGTTTATCGGATGGTTCACTCAACCGACGGGTGGCACACAGGTAACTGCATCAACGATCAATTACGGTGTAACGGACGTTGTACTCTATGCTCAGTGGAAAGAAGTTGAAACGGAGTATATCTATGGTCTTTACGCAGGTATAACCAAAGATAAGCTTGAAAGTGATTATCTGAACCACGAAAATGTGACATATGAGTATGAGTTTATGAACGATACTCAGGCTCTCGGCACGGGTACAAAGATTTCAGTAACGGACAACTCGACGGGCAAGGTTATCGCAAAGTATGAAGTTGTCATCTTTGGCGACGTCAATTCCGACGGTTGGTATGACGGTCAGGATGCTGTTTACGTTGAGGCAATCCGTACGGGACTTCTCACTGAAGATATAATCGGTGGTGCAAGGATGCTTGCGGCTGACTGTACTCACGACGGAAACATTACAACTCACGATACAGATATTCTTTCAAAAGCAGGTCTTCTTCTTAATTCAATCGACCAGTCAAAGACGATTGAAGAGCTTGAAACAATGTCGGAATGGAATGAGTATGTAAGCATTATTTCACAGGAATCTGAAATTGTTGAACCTGAGGATACAGAGCCTGAAGAGGACGATTTCTCAGTTGTCAGATTAATTATGAAATGGATTAATTTCGTTTCAGGTATTTTTGAGCTTATTTGGAAGCTTTTCGTTAAATAATTTTAAAAAGGAGCTTTTTTGCAGCTCCTTTTTAAATTAAAGTTGACATTTAACTTTTTTAGTGTTATCATTCATTTAATAACTGTGACGAAGAGGGCAGAGCCTGAAGTTTCAAGAGAGTCAGCGGACGGTGCAAGCTGATAACGGATTTCTCAATTGCCTATGGCTTCCGAGTTGAAAGTCTGAAATTAAGTAGGGCTTTTCGTTCTACCGCGTTAAGGTATAGGACTTGTCAGAGTCTAAAGGTGGCAGTGTTTACTGCAATTTGAGTGGTACCGCGGGTATATTTCCCGTCTCAAAGTTCTCAGCTTTGGGACGGTTTTTATTTTCTTTTGGAGGTAATTATTATGAGCGATTTAAGAATTGAAACTAAATGCGTTCAGGGTGGCTACACACCGGGCAACGGTGAACCCCGACAGATTCCGATTATTCAGAGCACAACTTTCAAATATGCTACAAGTGAAGATATGGGTAAGCTTTTTGACCTTGAGGCAGAGGGCTATTTCTATACAAGACTTCAGAACCCGACAAACGATGCAGTTGCAAGAAAAATCTGTGAGCTTGAAGGCGGTACAGCTGCAATGCTTACTTCTTCAGGTCAGGCAGCATCCTTCTATTCTGTTTTCAATATTGCATCCTGCGGCGATCACGTTGTTTCTTCTTCAACAATCTACGGCGGAACATACAACCTTTTCGCAGTTACAATGAAGAGAATGGGTATCGACTTCACTTTCGTTGAGCCTGATTGCTCAGACGAGGAGCTTGAAGCAGCATTCAAGCCGAACACAAAGGCTGTTTTCGGCGAAACAATTGCAAACCCTGCTCTCAATGTTTTTGATATTGAACGCTTTGCAAAGGCAGCACACGCACACGGTGTGCCTCTTATTGTGGATAATACATTCGCAACTCCCGTAAACTGCCGTCCGTTTGAGTGTGGTGCAGATATCGTAACTCATTCGACAACAAAGTATATGGACGGTCACGGCGCAGGTGTCGGCGGCTGTATCGTTGATTCAGGTAAGTTTGACTGGACAAAATATCCCGATAAATTCCCCGGTCTCTGCACTCCCGACGACAGCTACCACGGTGTAACATATACAGAGCGCTTCGGTCTTGAAGGTGCATTCATTACGAAGGCAACGGCACAGCTTATGCGTGACTTCGGTTCAATCCAGTCTCCGCAGAACGCTTTCCTTCTCAACCTCGGCCTTGAAAGCCTTCACGTAAGAATGGCAAGACATTGTGAAAACGGTCTTGCGGTTGCAAAATTCCTTCAGTCAAGTGATAAGGTTGAATGGGTAAAATATCCTTCACTTGAAGGTGACAAGAGCTACGAGCTTGCACAGAAATACCTCCCGAAGGGTTCTTGCGGTGTTGTAAGCTTCGGCCTTAAGGGTGGCAGAGCTGCAGCAGAAACGTTTATGAAAAACCTTAAGATTGCAGCAATCGAAACACACGTTGCAGATGCAAGAACTTGCTGCCTCCATCCAGCAAGCGCAACTCACCGTCAGATGAACGACGAAGAGCTTGCAGCAGCAGGTGTACCTGCAAACCTTGTCCGCTTCTCATGCGGTCTTGAAAGTGCCGATGACCTTATCGAGGATATCGCACAGGCACTTGATAAAGTAACTGATTAAGAGTGATAATTTATGCCGATTAAAATTCCCAACGAGCTGCCTGCAGTGAAGGTGCTCAACGAAGAGAATATATTTGTTATGACGGAAACGCGTGCCATAACGCAGGATATCCGTCCGCTTAAAATCCTGCTCCTTAACCTTATGCCCAAGAAGATTGAAACTGAAACACAGTTTGCGCGTCTTCTCGGCAACTCACCGTTGCAGGTTGAGCTTGAGCTTATCCACACAAGCTCACATAAATCAAAGCACACATCAGCCGAGCACTTGCTCACATTTTACAAGACTTTTGAAGAAATCAAGCATAAAAAGTACGACGGAATGATTATTACGGGCGCTCCCGTTGAGCTGATGGACTTTGAAGAGGTTGAGTATTGGGACGAGCTTTGCGAGATTATGGAATGGAGCAAGACTCACGTTACAAGCACCTTCCACATCTGTTGGGGTGCTCAGGCAGGACTTTATTACCATTTCGGTATCGACAAGTTCAGGCTCGAAAAGAAGATTTCGGGCGTTTATCCGCATACTGTGGATTACAAGCGCTCAATCCTTTTCCGCGGTTTTGACGATGTGTTTATGGTACCGCAGTCGCGCTATACATCAATCAGCCGTGAAGAAGTTGAAAAGGTTGAAGAACTTAAGATCCTTTCTTCGTCAGAAGAAACGGGAATCTATGCGCTTTCGACCGAAAACGGAAAGCAGATTTTCATAACGGGACATTCCGAATACGATGCAACAACGCTTCGTGACGAATATTTCCGTGACAGGGAAAAGGGACTTGATATACAGATTCCGAAGAATTATTTCCCGGATGATGACCCGACGAAGATGCCCCTTGCAACGTGGCGTTCACACGCGAACCTGCTTTTCTCAAACTGGCTGAACTATTTCGTATATCAGACTACACCTTACGATATCGAAGAAATTAAATGAAAATTTAAGGAGTCGTGATTCACGACTCCTTTTTTTGCACGATTTTTGTAATGATTAAAATAAATAAAAGAAAAATTCCGATTCCCGTCATAACTCCGCAGGTGTCAACAAACATATCGAAAACACGGCACGCTCTTTCGGGAACAAAGTGCTGATGAATTTCATCACTCACTGCATACAAAAAGCAGGGGATGAGTGGAACATAAAATTTTTGTTTGCCGAAGGTGTAATGGATCGCACCCGTCATACAGAAACCGAGTGCCGCAAATTCGCTGAAATGAGCGAACTTGCGAAGTGTGTTGTGGGAAATATAGTTCCCGATAAATTCGATAATTTTATCAAGCAGATTCTGACTGACAGCTTCGGATTCTTCGCCCGTGGCAGACGAAAACATAAAAATCAGCACCATAACAACAACGCTGAAAATCCAGCAGACAACAGCAAGAAATTTGTTTTTGTTAAGAAAAATCAATCAGCTCAACCCTCCGCTTATAAAGCATATATTTTCAAACACGGGTGAAGCGTAAATATCCGTTGCTTCGCTGCTTATCGCAAGGTAATCACCGTGATTGTGAAGCGGAAGGAAAACAGCACTGTCAAGAAGCATCTGTTCAGCCTTTTTTGTGTCTGCAAGGATTGCACCGCCTGAAGAAGTACAGATGATTTTGTCAAGAAGTGCATCGAATTCGGGTGTTGAATAGCCGAATATATTTTTGCTGTTATCCGTTTTGAAAATCTTCAGTGTATCGAAAGGTGTGGATGAATTTGCTGTGATTTCGGTCACAGCGAGCTGATAGCTGCCGTTTCTGACAGAATCCTTAAGAGTTTCTGCACTGACTGCTTCAACTTTTGCAACGATTGCCGTGCTTAAAACCCTCTGCCAATTCTGGATAATGCCCTGCATAATGCCAAGATATTCCTGCGGACAGATAATTTTGACTGTAGCGGATTCTTTTTCAATTTCTTTAAGACCTTTATTCCAAAGCTCAAGTGCCGCCGTCTCGTCGTACTTCGGAACGGATAAGTTGCCTGCAGCCTGTCTGTAGGATGAATTTGCGTAACGGCAGGCTTCGGGAATTATACCGTCTGCAACTTTGATGGCCTGTGCAGGCATTGTAAGATTCTCGGTTTTTGTAAGCATAACAAGAGCTTTTCTGAGGTTTTTGTTACTCATAAACGCATCTTTACAGTTAAACGAAATTCCGTAAACTGAGTTTTGGGTTACGGCGAAATTCATTTTTGTATCTTCAAGAGTGAATCTTGCTGAATCCGAAATGTAACCACAGTTGTAATCGTTCTGCTTGAGCTTGGAAATGACGGACTCTTCTTCCTTATTTATGTTAAAGTAAACAGCTGTCGGCTTTACTTTTTCGTTACCCTTGTAGCCTTCGTTTCTGTACATAACAAGAGAGTGGTCAACCGTCCATCTGCCAAGGTAAAACGGCCCGTTGCAGAAAGTGTATTTAAGCTCAAGTCCGTATTTTGCGTGTGTCGCTTTGAAAAACTCTTCGTTACAGGGCATACAAAGCGGAAGAGTGAGGATGCGGAGAAAATCAGGGTTTGCTCTTTCAAGAGTGATAACGAGTGTGCTGTCATCTTTAGCCTTAACTCCGAGAGTGGATTTGTCAGCTTCACCGTTGTGGATTTTCTGTGCGTTTTTGATGCAGTAAAGCTTATCTGCATCGGGAGAATCTGTGATTTTGTCAACGGCTCTTTTAAGTCCGAATTCAAAATCATGTGCCGTAACCTGCGTTTTGAAATTTTCCATATAATTTTCGTCATCAAGCACGTCTTTGTAAGTCTTGAGAAGCTGCCAGTTGGTGTCCTCACGAAGCTTGAAAGTGTATTCAAGTCCGTTATCGGAAACTGTCCAGCTTTCTGCAACACCCGGAACAACCTTGTGCTCTTTGTCGAGCCTTACAAGACCTTCGTAGCAATTGTTAATGATTGTTTTTGCTGTAAGTGACTCGGCAATCTGCGGATCAAGACAAAGCGGATCGGATGCAATCGGCATAACGAGGTTTATATCGTCGTCATCTCCGCAGGCGCTGAATGTACATAAAAGCAAAACTGCCGAAAGCAGTATGCAAAGCAATTTTTTTATCATAGAAAAACCTCTTTTACACTAATGAAGTTTTGTAATAAACCCAAAATTTAACAAGGATATTATAACAAAAAACTTTTAAAAAAGCCATATATTTTCGAGAAATTATATTGTTTATTGTGAATTAATTTGGTATAATATTTTAAATATTTTTTAACGGAAGTGATTATTTGACAGATATACTTGTTTTGATTATCACGGTTTTAGCTGTTGTAATAGTTGCTTTGCTTTTTGTTGTTTTAAAAAGTGTCAAATCGGGCGGTTATTCGCAAAGGGTTGCCGAGCTTGAAAAACAGGTTTCTGCACTTTCAATGTATCTTCAGCGTGTTATGGGAAGCAACGCCGAAGAGTTTGAAAGAAACAGGCGAGAGCTTAATGAAAGCCTTCATTTTATGACTTCGAAGCTTGACGAAATGACAAAGCAGAATTACGAAACGCTCATCAAGCTTAACAAGGATATGACAGATTCTTTGAATCTTATCCGTACAAGCAGCGCAGAGCTTAACGAAAAGCAGACGCGAACTCTTGATGCCGCAATCGGAAGAATGCAGGAAAGCAACGAAAAGAAGCTTGACCAGATGCGTGAAACCGTTGACGAAAAGCTTACTGCAACGCTTTCAACAAGGCTTGATTCTTCGTTCAAGACTGTTTCGGAGCAGCTTGAAAATGTTTATAAATCCCTCGGCGAAATGAAAGAACTTTCAACGGGTGTTACAACAAACGTAACGGCGCTCAACCGTGTGCTTACAAATGTTAAGGCGCGTGGTACCTGGGCGGAAATTCAGCTTGAAGGAATCCTTGACCAGACAATTCCGAATATGTACGTCAAAAATTATGCGGCTGTTCCGGGTTCAAGGGATCTTGTTGAGTTTGCGGTAAAAATCCCGTCAAGCGACGACTCATCGAAGATTACATATCTTCCCATCGACTCGAAATTCCCGATGGAGGACTACAAGCGAGTCTGCGAAGCTGCCGACAATGCAGATGCGGTTGCTCTTGCAGCGGCAAGAAAGGCTCTTTGCGACAGAGTGCTTACGGAAGCGAAGACGATCAAAAAATACATCAATGTTCCTTCAACAACACCGTTTGCAATTATGTACCTTGCAACTGAAGGACTTTACGCTGAGATTACCTCCTCAAGCTCGGATATACTTGATAAAATCCAGCGTGAAAATATTATGGTTGCAGGACCGACGACTATTATCGCTCTGCTTAATACTCTTTCAATGGGCTTCAAAGCAGTTGCAATCAATGAAAAGGCAAACGAAGTCCGTCAGCTTCTTGCAGTGACAAAGGCACAGTACGAAAAATTCGGAACAGTGCTTGAAAAGGCAAGAAAGAAGATTGACGAAGCGGGCAAGTCCCTTGACGAAGCGCAGGACAGAAACCGCATTATTCAGAAGAGACTTAAGAACATTGAGGAAATCGATACAGCTGCAGCGGAGGATTACCTCGGCATCGGCGAAAACTTTACTCAGGCTTAATTAAATTCAGCATAAAGGAGAAAAACTATGAGAAAGTCAACACGAATCACGAAAAAGATTCTGTCAGCAGTTTTTGCATTGGTATTGCTACTTTCAGTAATTCCGATGAATGCAAACGCTGTGGCCAGCATCAAATCAGCGGTTCTTCCGGAGAAAACATTGAGCATCGGCGCAATTTCCGATATTCACTATTATCCCGTAGAACTCACAGGCAACTATTGCGATGCTTATATGGAGTCTCTTAAGATGTCTATCGGCAGAGAAACCTATGAAGGCGAAGGTCTTCTTAATTCAGCATTGGCTGCATTTGAGGAGCACGCAAAGACAAACGGTATGGAATACGTTATCGTTTCAGGTGACCTTTCAGCAGACGGTCAGTATCTTGCTCATGTTAAGCTTGCAGAAAGACTTGAACAGTTTGAAAAAGATACAGGTCTCAAGGTTCTTGTTGCAAACGGTAACCACGATATAAACAGAACAGACGTAGCAGACACATTCGAAAACGGCTACGAAGAAAAGGCAAGAGCGATAACTCCCGAAGAGTTCCTTGAAGTTTATGCTGAACTCGGTTATGACCTTGCTTATCATACATATAAACCTTCTTCAGGTAAGGGAAATATGCTGTCTTACTCTGTAAGCGATAACGGTTACAGAATCGTTATTATGGACGTTTCAAAGTACAGTGCAGATATGACAAAGGACGGCACAGACGTCGGCGAAACATCAGGTGCATTTTCTGAAGAATTCCTTGCTTGGGTATTCGATGAAATTGAGGATGCAAAGAGCAAGGGCGAAACTGTCCTTGGTGTAATTCACCACAACCTTGTTCCTCACTTCGCAAATGAGTACAAGATTATGAAGGGCTTCAACGTTGACGGTTGGAACGAGATTGCAGAGCAGCTTGCAGATGCAGGTATGAATTTCTCACTCACAGGTCACGTTCATATCAATGATATTGCTGAAATCGTAAGCGACAACGGTGAAAAGCTTACTGAAGTAAGTATGTCCTCAATAACATCTTTCCCGAACTATATCCGTGAGCTTCAGTTCACAACTGACGGTGCAGACAAAACTACACTTGACGTTGAAAGCTACGATATCGACTGTGTACTTCCCGTTACAGTTAACGGAGTAACATATGAACAGCCGTTCCGTAAGGAATCAATCAAGATTTCATACTTCGACGAAAGAGGCTTCTCAGGCTTTGCAAGCGATTTCCTTGGCGGTTACATTATGAAGTTTGCACCTATCTTTGCAGAAAAGGGTGTTCTTCCTGCACTTAAGGATATGGGACTTGACCTTGAAGAGCTCCTCGGCGGTCTTCTTGGTGACGGTATCAAGCTCGGACCTATCGGCATCTTCACAACGGAAAACCTTATGTCTTTCATTGAAGATTTCCTCGGTCAGATTCAGGAGCTTTACCTCACAGATCCGCAGGCTACGGCAGATTTCGTTGATGAAACACTCGCAAAGCTCTTCGACATCAAGATGTCAGAGCTTCCGAACTCAGCGTTCTATGAAGAGTACGGCCTCGGCAGTACAACAGAGCCGGGCACTTTTGCGGATGCTGTTATGAACACAATCCTTTACACATACGAGGGTACACTTGACGTTAACCGCGATGTATTCCTCCTTGACGCTATGTACAACCTCGAAAATAAACCCGAGCTTGCAACTGAAATCTTTAATGCTCTTTTTGAGATTCTTGTAGAAGATCTTCTTAAGGATCACCTTCTTAACGATGTTGAGCTGAGAGTTGATACACTCTTCCCGTTCGGCAATTTCGGTTTTGCACTCGGCAAGACTCTTAATGTTGTTCTCAACGTTGTTTTCCTTGGCGATACAACTATTCTCAATATTGCAGATAAGGTAATGGTTCTTCTTGATGCGTTCGGTGTGCTTGAAGGTGGCTCAGTTATGGGCGTTGTTGAACACCTTATGGAAGAGTACATTACTCCGTCATTCCTTGACGGTATCGGCGATTCTCTTGCAAGTATCGTTCGTGATTTTGCAACAGATTATAATTTCCCTGACGATTACAGCGCAACAATTGTTTACGACGGCAAAGTTCCCGTTGAAGCAACAAGAGAAAACTACAGACTCCCCACAGCACTTACAGTAACACTCGGCGAAGATGCTTCAGAAAGAAACATCAGCTGGTATACAAAGTCATCCGTTAAGGGTACTGACATCCAGATTGCTGAGTATTCAGATTCAATCACATTCACGGATGAAATCCCTGCAGATATCACACTTGAAACAAACAATGAACGTGTAATCAGAAGCTATCCGGGTATCGACTTCGGTCTTATCGGTATTATGCAGTATGAAATCCCGATGACAAGACATACAATCACAGTTTCAGGTCTTGAAGAAGGCAAAAAGTATGCATTCCGCGTTGGCGATGCTTCAAGAAACTGGTGGAGCGATGCAGGTACATTTGTAATTGAAGACGGTTCAGATGCAGTATCGTTCATCCATGTAACAGACCCGCAGTCAATGTCAGCGCATCAGTACGAAACATTTGCGGCTGTAATCGACAAGGCTTACGAAATGTATCCTGATGCAGGCTTTGCAATCAACACAGGTGACCTCGTTGACCACGGTGACAACTTCAATCAGTGGCAGTGGCTCCTTGACCAGTCATCAGACACGCTTATGCATTCGGCAATGATGCCTGTTTCAGGTAACCATGAAGGACACGGCACAAACGCAACAGTTACAAACTACATTGTTCCCAATGCTCCCGAGCAGAATGTTGAGTCAGGTGTTTATTACTCATTTGATTATAATAACGTTCATGTTGCAGTTCTTAATACAAACGACCTCAACGAAGACGATGCTTTGTCAGAAACTCAGATTGAGTGGCTCAAGCAGGATATGAACGCAAGCGATGCCGATTGGAAGTTCGTTGCTTTCCACAGAGCTGTTTATTCAAACGGTTCACACTACGATGACAGCGACGTTGTTGCAATGAGAGAGCAATTCTCTGTTCTTATGCCTGAGCTTGATATCGATATGGTATTCCAGGGTCACGACCACGTTTACCTTCGTACAGACTCGATGATTGATAACAAGGTTGAAAAGAATCTGGAAACATCAACAACAACGTTTGACGGCAAGGAATACAAGGTCAAAGAAAATCCGCAGGGTTCAATTTACGTAATCAGCGGTTGCTCAGGTGTTAAGGTTTATAAGCAGAAGGATCCGTCACTTACAGATAAGCTCTTCCCGAGAGCTGAGGCTATCAGTGATGTTGAATACTCGGTATTTTCAGGCATTAAGATTGTAGGCGACACGCTTTACTTTGATGCTTATGAAGTTAACCCCGAAACAGGTGAAACAGAGAATATCGACTCTTTCGCAATTCATAAGGACCTTACAGAAAATGTTGAAACTGAAGATGATTGCTTCATCAAGGTTGCTTTCGACAAGGTTGTAGGATTTGTGACAAACATTTTCGATAAGATTTTCTTCTTTATTTAATAATCGGATAAAAGTTAAAGCCTATCGCTTCGTGCGATAGGCTTTAGTTCTTATTATTCAACATCAGTCCTTGACATTATGTCGAGGGCTTTTCTTATAACGGAAAGCTGGTCCTCACCAACGTTGACCTTAATGGCAATGTGCGGTTTGCCTGCCGCAGAAACCGTTATTCTGCCGGGCATATATTTTGCAAGCTGAGAAATCTTTTCCATCTGCAGACTTTCAATGTAAAGCTTTACGTTGTTTCCTGTTCTGCCGATTTCGTAAACTCCCTGTAAAAGTGCAGAGTTGCGGAGAAGAGACACCGTTATAAGTCCCATTACGCAGGCAGGCGGTTCGCCGAAACGGTCAATAAGCTCGTCGATAACATCGTCTGCATCGTCCTGATTTTTGATATCTGCAATTCTGCGGTACATCTTCAGCTTGTGCGGAACATTTTCAATGTAATCCGCAGGGATGTGAGCGTCAATCGGCAGGTCGATAAGACATTCTTTTTCGGAAACCGGTGGGGCTTCGCCCTTTTCTTCGCTGACTGCCTGCTCGAGCATTTTAAGGTACATATCGTAGCCGACAGCTTCCATATGACCGTGCTGCTGCGCTCCGAGTATATTGCCTGCACCGCGGATTTCAAGGTCACGCATTGCAATGTGGAAACCTGAACCGAATTCGGTGTATTCGCGGATTGCCGTAAGACGTTTTGCCGCGATTTCCGTAAGCTCTTTGCCTCTGCGGAATGTAAGGTATGCGCTCGCACGTCTTGCGGAACGGCCGACACGTCCTCGAATCTGGTGAAGCTGTGCAAGTCCGAGTCGGTCAGCATCTTCGATGATTATTGTGTTAACGTTCGGCACGTCAACGCCCGTTTCGATAATCGTTGTACAGACAAGGACGTCGATTTCACCTTCAAGGAGTTTGCGCCATATTTCACTCAGCTGGTCTTCAGACATCTGACCGTGAGCAACGGCAACGTTATGGTCAGGAAGAAATTCCTTGAGCTTTGCGGCTGTACGTTCGATTGTTTCCGTACGGTTGTGCAGGTAGTAAACCTGACCTCCGCGTCGCAACTCCGAATGAATAGCCTGAAGAATAACCTCAAAGTTGTATTCAACAACGTAAGTCTGCACGGGGTGTCTGTCGTGCGGAGCTTCTTCAAGGATTGACATATCACGGATTCCCGACATAGCCATATTAAGCGTACGCGGAATGGGTGTTGCGCTCAGAGTAAGCACGTCAATATCGGGATAATTTTCCTTGAGTTTTTCTTTCTGTGCAACGCCAAACCGCTGTTCTTCGTCAACGATGATAAGTCCAAGATTGCGGAATTCAATATCCTTTGAAATAAGACGGTGTGTGCCGACGATGATATCAACAAAGCCTGATTTAAGCTGTTCTTTAATCTTTTTCTGCTGAGCCGCAGGAACAAAACGGGAGATCATCTGCGCTTCAATCGGAAAACCTTCGAAGCGTTTGCAGATTGTCTGATAGTGCTGTAGTGCAAGAATTGTTGTCGGAACAAGGATTGCACACTGTTTTCCGTCTGCAACACACTTGAATGCGGCACGAAGTGCAACTTCTGTTTTTCCGAAGCCAACATCACCGCAGAGAAGTCTGTCCATAGGATACGGTTTTTCCATATCTTCCTTTATTTCGTAAATGCACCTGAGCTGGTCTTCCGTTTCGTCAAACTCAAATCTGCGCTCAAAGTCATTCTGCATATCAATATCGGGCGAGAAAGCGTGACCTTTAATCTGCGTTCTTTTTGCGTAAAGGTCGATAAGCTCTTTTGCGATGTCCTTGACGGCACTTCGTACTCTTGAGCGTGTCTTCTGCCATTCCTTGCCGCCGAGCTTGTTAAGCTTGACTGTGCCGTTTTCACTTCTTGCACCGATGTATTTGGAAACCTGGTCAAGCTGAGTTACGGGTACGTAAAGTACGTCGCCTTTGTCGTAACGGATTTTGATGTAATCCTTGATTTTACCGTCAGCCTCAAGGCTTGTTATGCCGTCAAAAAGACCGATACCGTGAGCCGTGTGTACGATATAGTCGCCCTTGTGCAAATCTTCAAGGGAGTTGAACATGTTCGCTTTCTTTACTTTTTTTGAAGATTTTCTGACGGGCAAGGATGCCTTGCTGCCGTAAGTAATAACGGTCAGTTTCGCATCGGGATATTCAAAGCCTGCCGAAAAACCGCCGGGAAGCACAATAACTTTACCTGGTATACACTCTTCGGGAGGCGAGGCAAGGTACATTGCGGAAATACCCTCGTTTTCAAGGTCGGATGCGAGTGCACTTGCCGATTTTTCCGTACCTGCAACAACGAAAACGGAATTTCCTTTCTTACCGTAAACGGGACGGATATCGTCAATGAGCACGGAAAGTGAGCCACTCCACGGACTGAATTGTTTTGCGTTGAATGTGATAAGGCTTTTGACGGGAGTGTCAAACGAGCCTCGTGTCATATTGTCAAGATAAACTGCGCCGAGGTCCTCATAAAGACCGAGAAGCTCGGAAAACTCCATCATATATTTGTCAAGACCGTTACAGATAATGCCGTCTTCAAGGTATGCCTTCAGATCCTCGTGGAAAATCTTAAGGCAGGCGTTTGCGGATTCCTTGACAGAGAAGCTTTCTGTTATAAAAACGAGTGGCTGTTCAATATAATCAAAAATCGTAGCAGGGTAGGGGTAGATGATAGGAAGATACCTGTCAATGTTCGGCAGGTTAATACCGCCCTCGAGCTTTTCAAGGTCAAGTTTAATACTTTCTTTGACCTTGTTTGTACCCTTGCCACGGGCATTTTTCATAAAGTCCTCAAGCAGTTCAATAAGCTTCACGGGACTGCAACAGATTTCGTTTGTGGGTGTAATCGTAACACTTCTTGTAGAGTCAATTCTTCGTTGACTCTCAACTTCAAAAGTTGAAAGACAGTCAATGTTATCGCCCCAGAATTCAATTCTGTACGGATTTTCACAATCGGGCGAGAAAATATCAATAATTCCTCCGCGGACGGAAAACTGACCCGAGCCGTCAACCTGTGCACTTCGTGTATAGCCTGCATTGATAAGCATTTCGATAAGCTCATCCTGCTTGATTTCGTCATCAACGTTGAGTGTGATTCTTTTTGCAATCAGCTCCTCAGGCGGAATGGTGTACTGCAAAGCCGCCTCAACCGAGCAGACAACAGCACGGATTTTTCCGTCAACAAGGTTGCCGAGTACACTCAGCCTTTTATGCTCATATTCACGGGATTTGACGTTATCGGGACGAAGAGTGATATCTCCTGCAGGGTACAGCTGTGCATCGCAACCGAAGGCGTTGAGGTCCTTGCAGAGCTTTGAAGCCTGAGCCTCGTCGGGAGTGATGATAATAGCCCTGTGCGGAGCTAAATCCTCGCAAGCTGCGCTGATAACGTGAGCCTTATGTATAGCCGAAAGACCGACAACTCCTGCAGGGAGGCGTCGGTTGTTAAGGTCATAAACAATTGACCGATATTCATTTAAACTTTTCAGAGCTTTGGTAAAACAGGACATAGATGCTCCTTAAATATTTATATCTGCATTCCGCAGGTCATTAATGAGTTCGTTTATTTTATATTTGCTGAAGCAGTGAGCCTTCATCCCGAGTTCCTGTGCCGTTGCAACATTGGCAGGGGCGTCATCGATGAAAAAGCATTCCTCAGCTTTAAGCGAAAATTCATTAAACAGAACGTCAAAAATTTCTTTGCCGGGTTTAATTAAATTATACTTCGCAGAAATAATAAATCCGTCGAAAAAATCAAAAGCCGGTACACTTTTTTTGAACTCGTCAAACCATGCAGGACAGTTGGAAAGAAGATAGATTTTATAACCGTTTTCCTTAAGCGATTTTACGATAGGATACATTTCGGCAATCGGCGGCATTTCGCCCTCGTGGTCAAGAATCATTTTGCTTACTTCTCCGTGAAGCTCGGCAGGGATTTCACGGCACATTATTTCAATTGCTTCCTCAACCTCAAAGTCACCTTTATCCATAAGCTTCCAGGTATGGGAAGCAAAGGTTTTTTCGTTGATAAGCTCGTGATATTCGGGAGCGAAATGAGTTGTCAGACTTCTTTTTGCATCAAAGTCAACAAGCACACCGCCCATATCAAAAACTATTGTCGTAATCGCCATATAACCACCTCCGTACAACATTTTATTATATAATAAATATATTCAAATTGCAAACAAAAAAACGGGTACCTTCCGATACCCGTTAATTAATCAGAAATTAAAGTGCAGCCTTAAGCTCGTCAACCTTGTCTGTCTTCTCCCAAGGAAGATCAATGTCAGTTCTGCCCATATGTCCGTATGCAGCTGTCTGCTGATAAATCGGACGGCGAAGACCGAGATTGTCGATGATTGCAGCAGGTCTGAGGTCGAATACCTTGTTTACTGCATCTGCAAGCTCAGCGTTTGAAACCTTGCCTGTGCCGAATGTATCAACCATAACAGAAACAGGTCTTGCAACACCGATCGCCTAAGCAAGCTACACGTCTCACTTGTTTGCAAGTCCTGCAGCAACGATGTTCTTGGCGATGTAACGGCACATATACGCTGCTGAACGGTCAACCTTTGTCGGGTCCTTACCGCTGAAAGCACCGCCGCCATGACGAGAATATCCGCCGTATGTATCAACGATAATCTTACGGCCTGTAAGACCTGAGTCGCCCTGCGGACCGCCTGTAACAAATCTGCCTGTGGGGTTAACGTAAATCTTTGTGTTTTCGTCGATGAGTGAAGCATCGATTGTCGGCTTTATTACAAGGTTGATAACATCCTCACGGATTTTGTCAAGCTCAACGTCTGCGCTGTGCTGTGATGAAACAACGATAGCGTCAATTCTTACAACCTTGTCGTCATCGTATTCAACAGTAACCTGAGTTTTACCGTCTGCGCGGAGATAACCGAGGTTGCCGTTTTCTCTTTCTTCCGTAAGCTTGAGAGCAAGCTTGTGTGCAAGTGAAATCGGCATCGGCATAAGCTCGGGTGTTTCGTCGCAAGCGTAACCGAACATCATACCCTGGTCGCCTGCACCGTGAAGGTTGTACTTGTCCTCTTCACCGCCCTTGAGCTCGAATGAAGCGTCAACGCCCATTGCGATGTCGCCTGACTGCTTGTCAAGTGATGTAAGGATAGCGCAAGTGTTGCCGTCAAAGCCTTTTTCTGCGCTGTCGTAACCGATATCGCAGATAACCTTACGTGCAATTGCAGGAATGTCGATGTTAGCTGAAGTTGAAATTTCACCCATTACGAGCACCATACCTGTTGTACAGCAGGTTTCGCAAGCAACACGGCCGTTCGGGTCCTGTGCGAGGATAGCGTCAAGCACTGCGTCTGAAATCTGGTCGCAGATTTTATCGGGATGTCCCTTTGTTACTGATTCTGATGAAAAAAGATGTTTTGCCATTTTAAAAGTCCTCCTTCGTCGAAAAAAACGCTCCCGGCGCAAACCGAGAGCTGTAAAGAACTTATCTTTCGGTTGCACCGCAGGATTTAGCACCTTGCTTAACGCAGGTTGCTGAGCTTCGTAGGGCCTGTTCCCTCAGCTACTCTTAATAAGTGTTGAGCGCTATTTGATTTAATGCGTGAAAATTATATACTAATATCAGTTACAAGTCAAGACTTATTTTGCAAATTACCCTTAAGAATCGGAGAAAGTTTACGGTAAATAAGGAAAGTTATGATAACGCTGACAAGTCCCTTTGCAAAAGTGAAGGGCACGTTGAAAACAAGGATTGATTTCCATATCGAATCCATTGAGGGGAGAAGATCCTGATACATTCCCAGGATTACCTGCTCGGGAATGAGGATTTCCATATAAATCGGGTAGGTAATATACATATTGATAAGAAAACATGAGATTGCCATTGCGAGGTTACCAACCATTGCACCTATGAAAGCGAAATTACGGGTTTTCTTGACTCTGTAGAAAAGACCTGCCGCAAAAACGAAAACAGCACCCATAAGGAAGTTTGAAAGCTCGCCTACGAATTGGGTTGAGCTTGTCGGCAGGTGAAGCGCGTTTTTGATAAAGCAGACGAGTACACCGTACTGCGGACCGAAGGCAAATGCTGTTATAAGCGCAGGTAATTCCGAAACGTCAAACTTGATAAACGGAGGCATAAACGGTACGGGGAATTCAAGCATCATCAAAGCATAAGACAATGCCGACATAATTGCCGTCACCGTCAGCTTTCTTATCATACTGACTCGGTTTCTGCTGTTGATAGTTTTTGCCATAAAATCAACTCCTGACAATTTTCAGCGAGAGTTATCAACGAAAAAAGCCCCGCACAAAAATGTACGGGGCTGATTTTTAAAAATAAATCTTCTCTCATCCGGACTGTACCGTCGGCTTTGGATTCTCACCAAATCAGCAAATGCTCACGGGCTTATGGGGGTTACCCAAACACCGTCGGTGGGGAATTTCACCCCGCCCCGAAGATAACTGTTCACTTGAGCTAATTATACCACCTTAAACGTTTTTGTCAATACGGTAACAAGTTTATTGATTTTTGCTTTTACGTATAGTATAATTTATAATGAAATATGAGGTGGTGAAACTGTGCTGAAAAAGAACGATGAAATTCAGCTTACTGTCAAAAGTTGTACCGTGCAGGGCAGCGGTGTCTGCGATTACAACGGAATGACAGTTTTTGTCCGCGGTGCCGTAACAGGTGACCACGTGATTGCACATATCATAAAAGTGAAGAAAACTTACGCTGTAGGTATAATCAAAAAAATCACTCAGCGCTCACCGATAAGAATAAATTCTCAATGCGCAGTTTCCGAAAAATGCGGAGGCTGTTGTTTTGCGCATATTAAATATGATGCCGAGCTTGAAATCAAGCAGACTCAGGTTGAGGATAACTTCAGGAGAATCGGCGGTCTTGATGTTCCTATAAAGCCGATTATCCCGTCACCCGAATCTTCACGTTACAGAAATAAGGCGCAGTATCCCGTCGGCTCTGACGGCACATTTGCTTCAATCGGATTTTATGCGCCGATGACACACAGAATTATTGATTGCGCAGATTGCTTGCTCCAACCCGAGGACTTCAGAAGAGTTGTCGATGTTTTCCGCGATTGGATAAGAGAAAAGAAAATAAGTGTTTACAATGAATTTACGGGAGAAGGTCTTGTTCGTCATATCTATGTAAGAAAAGGTTTTGCGACGGGCGAGGTTATGGTCTGCCTTGTTGCAAACGGAAGAAAAATCCCGTTCGCAGATGAGCTCGTTGAAATGCTCAGAGCTGAAATTGACGGGCTTAAAAGTGTAATCCTTAACATAAATACGAAAAACACAAATGTCGTGCTCGGAAGCGAGTGTATCACGCTTTACGGTTCTGATTATATAACGGACGAGCTCTGCGGTCTTAAGTTCAATATTTCACCGCTTTCGTTCTACCAGGTTAATCACGACGGTGCAGAAATACTCTATAACAAAGCCAAAGAATATGCGGCTCTTACGGGTAATGAAACTCTTATCGACCTTTATTGCGGTACGGGCACGATAGGACTTACAATGGCGAGGGATGCAAAACAGCTCGTCGGAGTTGAAATCGTTGAACAGGCGATTGAAAATGCAAAGAAAAATGCTGAATTCAACGGAATAGACAATGCACGTTTCATTTGCGGCGATGCTTCAAAGGCGGCAGAAATACTTCTTGAAGAGGGTATAAAGCCCGACGTTGTAATTCTTGACCCGCCGAGAAAAGGATGCGACGGCGCCCTTGTCGAAACCGTTTCAAAGATGTCTCCCGAAAGGATAGTTTACGTTTCCTGCGACAGTGCAACTCTTGCGCGTGACTGTGCGCGTTTCCTTGAAGTCGGATATGAAGTCAGCGAAGCAACACCCGTGGATATGTTCCCGCGCACCGGAAATGTAGAAGTGGTCGCGAAGCTTGAACGTATAAGCCGGAAGTAAAGTTCACAGGAGAATTTACTATGAAAAAGCAAAGAGTGGTTTATTACGATTATCTGCGCGTTTTTGCCATAATTGCGGTTATTGTAATTCATGTTTCGGCTCAGGAATGGTCGGCTTTTGAAGGAAGAAGCTATGAGTGGCAGATTTTTAATGTTTACAACGCAATATCAAGATGGGGTGTGTCCGTTTTCCTTATGATAAGCGGTTCACTTTTCCTTTCAAGGGATATTGAAATTAAAACGATATACAGAAAATATATACCGCGACTGGTTGCTTCGTACTTTGTTTGGTCAGCAGTTCATGCGGTTTTTGCACCGGGCAATGTTTTCAATCCCGATTTTGCAGAGTCTTTTTCATTCGTTGATTTTATTCAGAAAACATTAATCGGCCCCGTTCATCTGTGGTTTATCCCGATGATAGTCGGAATTTATATGTGTCTGCCGATTATCAGACAGTTTGTTGTTTCAAAAAAGCTTCTTAACTAT
>JAZSID010000089.1:0-3863 GCA_045533625.1 Acutalibacteraceae bacterium
CATTGCGTCGGGCAGCTGCCTTTTGATACCTTTCTGATGGCTTGACACGCGTGAGCGAAGGTACAGTGTAGGACCCATGATGCCTATCAGTACACCCACCATAATAATAAGCAGGGATATGAGTGCCTGAGTTTTTACCGCCAGTGAAATTACAAGTGTCAGAAAAACAGCGCCGACTAAAAAAGCATACTTTATAAACTGAAAATCGGAAGCTTCCATAAATATGCCGGCATAACGAAGCTGTTTGCCGATAGCTTCAAGTGCCTTTGTTTTACGGGCACTTTTCTTTTGAGGAAGGAGCTTGCTGAATTTGGCGGAAACGCTTTTTATACCCTTGCCGAGAATTCTTTCGTAAAAGGGGAGCTCCAGTTCTTTGAATATGGGCTGACCGACCGAATTGTTGATTCTGTCAATCCTGCTTCGCTTTTTATCCATTCTCTGTCCTGCGGGAGATGCCAGAAGCACTACTAAAATAAACGCAAGGAACGAATAAGCAATAACGAGAAATTCCAAAAAGCTCACCTCCGTATCAATAGTCTATGGTAACTACCTTTCTTATTGCGAAAAATCCGATTACCTCCATTACAACTGAAACTACAAGCATTATGTTGCCTATCTTTGTGGTAAAGAAGGTAGACATATAATCGGGATTTACTACCATCAGCACTGCCGCTATACCTATTGGCAGGGCACCGATAATAAGACCTGACATTCGGCCCTGAGCGGTGATGGAGTTTATTTCGCCTTTGATTTTTATTCTTTCGCGGATTGTGTGGGAAATTGTTGAAAGCATTTCAGAAAGATTACCGCCCGTTGTACGCTGAATAAGTACAGCAGAAACTACAAGCATAAGGTCAGCACTTTTAACGCGGTCGCACATATTGTTGAGTGCTTCTTCCATTGTTGCACCGTAACGGATTTCGTTACAGACTCTGCCGAATTCTATTCCTATCGGCGGCGGCATATCGTTTGCTACGTTTTCCATTACCTGGTTAAATGAAAAACCCGAGCGCAAGCCGTTGCACATCATTATAAGCGTATCGCCAAGCTGTGCTTCAAAGGCTTTTCTGCGTTTATCCTTTTTTATTTTGATAAAAATAATCGGAATAAATGCACCTATTGCCGCAAGCGTTGCCGAAGGCATAACACCAAGACGGAACAAAGCTGCGAGTCCTGCCGGAACAAAGGTAAGCATTATCCATATAAGAGTGAATTCTTCGGGCTTCATCATTATATCGGCCAGAATAAGCTCGTTGAAAATCGTATCCATAAGCTTTTTACGCTGTACCGAATGTTTACCGTTACTGTTAATTGCTCTTTTTAAAATTGAGGATTTGCGTTCTTTTTTCTTTTCCTGAATCTGCAAGGTCAGGCCGCTTTTTTTACTCGCTATTTTATTAACACGTTTTTCAACAGTGCGACGGCCTTGTGTTGCCGTGCCCATAATGCTGACCCAGAGAAAGAAAGAGAACAGAGCTATTGCAACGGCAAGAATAATTGTACTAATCTGCAAACCATTCATTATTGACCGTCACTCCGTTTCCTTTGATTTTTTCAAGGCATTTCGGTCTTACTCCTGTTGCACGGAACTTGCCCACGAATTTGCCCGATGCATCAACCGTGCCGTCGGTTTCGTAAACAAATATATCCTGCATACTTACTACATCGCCTTCCATACCGATTACTTCGGTTATGGAGGTTATTTTTCTTGTACCGTCTCGCAGACGGCTCTGCTGAACGATAAGGTCAATAGCTGAAGAAATCTGGTCTCTGATAGCTTTGAGCGGCAGTTCCATACCACTCATAAGAACCATTGTTTCAAGTCTTGCCACGGTATCGCGCGGTGAGTTTGCGTGAGTTGTTGTAAGCGAACCGTCGTGACCTGTGTTCATAGCCTGAAGCATATCCAGTGTTTCTTCCGAACGTACTTCACCGACGATTATTCTGTCGGGGCGCATACGAAGGGCGTTTTTTACAAGATTACGTATTGTAACCGCACCCTTGCCTTCAAGGTTAGCAGGTCTTGCTTCAAGTGTTATTACGTGCTCCTGTTTGAGCTGAACTTCCGCAGCGTCTTCAATTGTGACAATACGTTCATCCTCGGGTATGTAAGACGAAAGAACGTTAAGAAGAGTTGTCTTACCCGAACCCGTACCGCCCGCAACCACTATATTCAGCTTGCCTTTTACACACGCTTCAAGGAAATGAAGCATATCGGGAGTGAGAGAGCCAAACTTTAAAAGCTGCTGTGCCGTTATCGGCTTTTTGCCGAACTTTCTGATTGTCAGCACGGGACCTATCAGCGATAGGGGAGGGATGATAGCGTTGACACGGGAACCGTCAGCAAGTCTGGCATCAACCATAGGGCTTGCTTCGTCAACATGTCTGCCTACATTTGAAACGATGCGGTTGATAATGTTCATCAGGTGGTCTTCATCCCTGAACTTGAGGTCGGTAAGCTTAAGCTTACCTTTGTCTTCAATATATATCTTATCCGGGCCGTTTACCATAATTTCACTGATTGACGGATCCTGAATAAGTACTTCGATAGGGCCGTAGCCCATAATGTCGTTAAAAAGATCTGTCGCAACCTTTTCTCTGTCAATACGCGGAATCAGGAAATCGTCTTCATTGACCTTGTCATCAACGATTTTGTACATTGCATCGCGGTCTGTTATTGTCTGACCGCTTTTGTTCATTTCGTCGATAATTGCCAAGTGAATTCTGCGTTTCGTTTCAAGATACGGGTCTTCAACCGTTTCTTCGGTTGCGGCTTTTTCTTTTGTTTTTTCAGCTTGCTCAGCTGTGTCGCCTTTTTGTAACGTCAGTTTTTTCTGACCGTCTATTCTGTCAAGAAGTCCCATATCAAAACCTCACATTATTTCTGTTTTTTCGGTAACGAGAAAACTTTCTTCTTCGGCTGAGTATTGTTTACGGGAACTATGCCCGTATGTACTTCAATTATTTTTTGAGCAAGTTCGGATATGCCCTTTGCAAGTGCTGATTTGGGCTGTGCAACCGTTACTGCCATACCTTTGTTCACGCTTGTAAGTGCGGCAGGGTAATCGGCAGGAATCTGTGCAAACATATTCATTCCGAACATTTCAGTGAAATCTTCAGGCTTAATCAGGCTTTTTTCAATTCTGTTCAGCACAAACCTGATTTTATCGCACTGATGAAGCTGGTCGAGTATTGTGTAACACACCTTTGCGTTGTTGAGTGAAAGAATTTCGTTGTTGTAAACCAAGAAAATTTCTTCACAGTTTTCACAGGCTGTAATTACTGCATCGTTGAAAGCTGAAGGTAAATCAATAATTATGTATTCGTAATACGGACGCATAATATCAATTATCCTCTCAATATGCGTGGGTGTTACAAACTCGGCGAATTCCGAGCTTTTAGGTGCGCAAAGCACGCTCATACCGCTTGAATGCTCAACAGCAAAACCGTTTATATTTTCAATTGTGATACCGCCTCTGTCCTGAACAAGGTCAACGATTGAATTCTTTGTGTCCAGGTCGAGTGCCATCGACACATCGCCGAACTGTAAATCAAGGTCAAGCAGCATTACTCTTTTGCCTGCCTTTGCAAGGCTTGCGGCAACGCCGATTGCAAGCGTTGTTTTGCCTGTGCCGCCTTTGCCGCCGAAAAATCCGAGAGCTTTGCAGCGAACCTTTTTACCTTCGTTTGTATCTAAAATACGCTGCTGTTCAAGCGTGTAAACTGTTTTGATGTTTTCTGAAAAAGCTTCGCTGCTTATTCCATCAATCGGCAGAACCTTGCGTATACCGTACTGTGCAGCTTTGTTTACAAGGTCAACGGTTATGTTGTCGTTTACAAGAATTACTATCAGTCCCTTGGCA
>JAZSID010000116.1:0-54208 GCA_045533625.1 Acutalibacteraceae bacterium
TGTTTCTGAGAAACGCAAATGCATCGGACTGCAGCACTGCAGAATTCCTATGCAAGCCTGTTGAGAGAAGGTTGGACTTGATAACACTGACGGCATCTTTGTTCAAATCAACAAAAGTCGAATATGCCGCACCTCTGCTTAATGCTTCGATTCCAAGCTGCCCCGAACCTGCAAAAAGGTCAAGGACTTCCCTGCCCTCGATTTCGAACTGTATTATGCTGAATATCGCTTCTTTCACTCTGTCGGTGGTCGGACGGACATCCTCACCCTCAAGAGTTTTAAGAACGCGACCTCTTGCTGAACCTGTTATTACTCGCACAGTACAAGCTCCCATCATATTATTTTACATTTTATTATCCCATTTTTTCGGGTGTGTTGTCAATATCTTTTCTGAAATAATTATAAACTTTTTCCGCCGTTGAGCGATTTACACCCTCTGCTTTGCAAAGCTCATCAACACTCGCCGCTTTGATTGCGGAAACTGTTTTGAAATGTTTAAGCAGTGCTTTGCTCTTTTTCTCGCCGACACCTTCTATTTTCGTAAGAGTTGCATTGAACATCGACTTTTTATGCTTTGAATGATGATATGCAACGGAATAACGGTGTACCTCTTCCTGAATGGTTGAAATCAACGTAAAAGCCTGACGCTTTGAGTTGATTGCAATTTCGCCGCCGTCAAAAGCAATTGCACGGGTGCGGTGCTTGTTATCCTTGACCATACCGTAAACGGGAATATCAAAACCAAAAGCTTTTATAATCGGCAAAACTGCATTTACCTGACCCATACCGCCATCAAGGAGAATCAGGTCGGGCAAAATCCCGAAGCCTTCTTCTGTTTCTTTTTCTTCAATATAGCGGTTAAGGCGGCGCGATATAACCTCTGCCATTGAAGCGTAGTCATCCTGTCCGTCAAAACCCTTTATTGAAAAACGACGGTAATTCTTTTTATAAGGCAGTCCGTTTTTGAAAACAACCATACCTGCAACGTTATCACTGCCTGCCGTGTGAGATATATCGTAAGACTCGATAAACACAGGCGGTTTCGGCAGATTGAGAAGACGTGAAAGCTCGTCAAGTGCCGCTGTTGCTTTACCGTTTCTGCCCATTGAAAGTGCAAGCTTCTGTGAAGCGTTATTACGGCACATTGCAACAAGCTCAAGCTGTCTGCCACGTTGCGGAATATGAATTTCTACCTTACGCCCCGCAACCTCAGAAAGCCACTGTGTAAGCAATTCGGAATCACTCACTTCACCGTCAACGGTAACTCTTTTGGGAACTGTTCGTCCCATCGAATAAAAACGAGTTATGAGCTCACTTCTCATTTCGGGAAGCGAGTTCATTTCGTCAAATATAAACCATTCGTTATCACGCAGTCTGCCGTCAAAGAAGCGAAGGACTGAAAGGCAGAATTTATCCTCTGCCTGAGCGATTGCGAAAACGTCCTGCTCCTTTACATCTGAGCCTGCGACTTTCTGCTTTTCGTTGATTTTTTTGATTGAAGTGATTCTGTCGCGAAGCCTTGCCGCTTTTTCAAACTCAAGGTTTTCAGCCGCCTCTTCCATTTCTGCCGTCAGCTCAGAAACTATCTTTGCGCTGTCACCCTGAAGGAATTTGACAGCCGCATCAACAGCCTCGTTGTATTCCTCACGTGTAATTTTTCCTGCACACGGAGCCGAACACTGCTTTATGAAATAATTAAGGCAAGGTCTGCCCTTTCCTATTTCACGAGGAAAGCTTTTATTGCACCGCGGCAACATAAAAATTTTAAGTGCTTCGTCAACAGATGAGGTTACGCTGAACGAACTTGTATAAGGTCCGATATAACGTGCATCGTCCTTACCCTTCTGCAGGACAGCCGTAATTTTCGGCCATTCGCCTTTTGTAACCCTGATATATGAATAACCCTTGTCATCCTTTAAAAGAATGTTGTATTTCGGGGTATACTGCTTAATGAGTGAACACTCCAGCACGAGTGCTTCGAATTCGTTGTCCGTAAGAATGTAGTCAAAATCGTGGACGTTTTCGACCATTTTTCTTACCTTTACGGAATGAGTGTTCTGCGAACCGAAATACTGGCTGACACGGTTTTTGAGAGCCTTCGCCTTACCAACATATATTATTTTCCCTTTTTCGTTTTTCATAAGATAAACGCCCGGAGTTTTGGGCAAAGACATTGCCTTTTTTCTTAACTCCTGAATCTGCATAACACTCACCACCTTGTTAATTCATATAAGCAAAAAAGGTTGCCGGATTCAGGCAACCTTCTTTAAGTCAAAATATAATTATACAGCAAAACCTGAATTTACAAGCTTAACAAGTTCTTCAACAGCCTGCTCCTCATCGGGACCTGCAGCGATAACCTTAACAGTTGTGCCACCGTCAATGCCCAATGAAAGTACGCCAAGCAAACTCTTTGCGTTAGCACGACGCTCTTCCTTCTCGATCCAGATAGATGATTTGAAGCAATTTGCCTTCTGAATAAAGAATGTAGCAGGACGTGCGCTCAAGCCAACCTGATTCTGTACTGTAACTTCTTTCTCAAACATAACTTATATCTCCCAATCCAAATAAATTCAAAGCAATGCTTATTTACCAGCTTACTACTTGATATTTATTATATCACAAAACTTTACATCGTCAACAAATAAACTTCACTTTAAAAATAATTCGTATTGTACTCCAAATGTTAAGATTTTATAAACCTTTTGTTTGTGCAGAATAACTATGGGTTATAAAACATTTTAATGCACTATGACTATTTTCCCTCGCTATTTTTGAGATTTTCCAAAAATTGCTTGTCTTTTTTGTCTAATTCTGCTGTTTCGTGCAAGTCGGGAAGCCTGTAATATGTGCGTGTCAATGACTGCTCTCTGCGCCATTTGTTTATATTGGCATGGTGACCGGAAATAAGCACATCAGGCACCTTCTTGCCGTGCCATTCATACGGTCTTGTATACTGCGGATATTCAAGAAGAGAATTGTAATGGCTTTCCTCTTCAAACGCCGCATCCTCTGCAAGCACACCCGGAAGCATTCGTGAAATACTGTCCGCAAGTACAAGCGCAGGAAGCTCACCGCCCGTAAGCACGTAGTCACCAATCGAGATTTCCTCGTCAACTATCTCTTCAATAACCCTTTCGTCAACACCCTCATAATGACCGCAAAGAATTGCGATATTGTCCATCTGTGAAAGCTCTTTTACTCTTTCCTGAGTAAGAGTTTTACCCTGCGGTGACATATAGATAAGATGCGGTCTTGAACCGATTTTCTCCTCCAGATCGCAAAAACAGTCGTAGATAGGGTCAACCTGCATAAGCATACCAAGACCGCCGCCGTAAGTTGCATCATCAACACGGCGATGCTTATCCTTTGAATAATCCCTGATATTAACGCAATTTATTTCAACAAGTCCGCTTTCACGCGAGCGACCGATTATGCTTTCGCTGAGTACTCGTTCACACATTTCGGGAAAAAGCGTCATTATGTCAATTCTCATCGTCAAAAATTCCTCTCAAAGGCTTTATTTCCACTCTGTTTGCAGCAACATCAACATTGATTACAACATTGGGTATCGCAGGAATAAGATATTCCTTGCCATCCTTTTTAATATGCCACACGTCATTCGCACCCGTTTCGCTTACATCCGAAAGTACACCGTAGCAGATACTTCCGTCTTCGGCGTCAAAAACATCACAGCCGATAAGCTCGGAAATGAAATATGACCCTTCCTTTATTTTAGCATCAGCGCGTCTGATATAAAGCACCTTGTTGTGCATCGCAGAAGCTTTTTCAACAGTATCAATACCGTCAAGCTTAACAATCGCAACATTTCCGTGAGGTCTTGCAGAAATAACTTTTACGCTTTTCGTCCCACTATTATCATAGTAAAAAGTTTTGAATTGTTTCACAAATTCAGGACCGTCTGCCCACGGATTAAGGCGCATTTCACCACGTACACCGTGAGTACCGACAATCTGTCCCACTTCAAGAAATTCTTTAATCATAAAATCACCTGAATTTCAAAAAAGGACCACCCTTGGCGGTCCTTTTTCAGCTTAGTCAATTTCAACAGAGATTTTCTGCTCACTGCGGTTTGCAGCTGAACGCATAACTGTTCTGATAGCCTTTGCGATTCTGCCCTGCTTACCGATAACACGTCCCATATCGTCGGGAGCAACGTGAAGATGATAAACAATTACGCCATCCTCATCGGGCTCGTCAACAACAACTGAAACAGCTTCGGGATCGTTTACAAGACCCTGAGCAATCTGTGTCAATAACTCTTTCATCTTTTAACTAACTCCTCTGAGTAATTTAATTATTTGATGATGCCGTTCTTCTTGAAGAGATCCTTAACTGTGTCTGTGGGCTGAGCGCCGTTAGCAATCCACTTTGCAGCCTTTTCAGCATCGATGTTAACCTCTGCGGGATCTGTCATCGGATTGTAAGTACCGATCTCTTCGATGAATCTGCCGTCACGGGGATACTTTGAATCTGCTACAACTACACGATAGAAAGGAGCTCTCTTTGCACCCATACGACGAAGTCTGATTTTAACCATGATAAATTCCTCCAAAATAAAATATTGTTTGTTTATATATCAATCACGCAAGTGAATTGTGCGTGTTGAAGTTTAGATATCAAATCCCCTGAGAGCTGAGAGGTCAGGTCTGCCGCCTCTTCTGCGTTTCTTACCCTTAGGGTTGAGCTGTTTGAACATTTTCTGCATCTGCTTGTGCTGAGAAAGAAGTCTGTTGACTGCTTCAACATCCTGACCGCAACCCTGAGCGATTCTGCGCTTTCTTGACGGGTTGATGATTTCAGGCTTTTCTCTCTCTTTGGGTGTCATTGACTGAATGATAGCCCTGAGCTTGTCAAACTGTCTTTCGTCAATGTCAACATCCTTGATTTTCTTTTCCATACCCGGAATCATTGAAAGTGTGTCCTTGATTGAACCCATCTTACGAACCTGCTCGAGCTGTTCCATAAGGTCGTTGAGGTCAAACTTGTTCTGGCGGAGCTTCTTTTCAAGCTCCATAGCCTTCTTTTCGTCAAGAGCCTGTTCAGCCTTTTCGATAAGAGAAAGCATATCACCCATTCCAAGGATTCTTGAAGCCATTCGGTCGGGGTGGAAAATGTCGAGGTCTGTAAGCTTTTCGCCGATACCGACGAATTTGATCGGCTTACCCGTAACGGCTCTTGTTGAAAGCGCCGCACCGCCTCGTGTATCACCATCGAGCTTTGTGAGGACGATACCGTCGATTCCCAAAGCATCGTTGAAGCTTGTTGCAACGTTAACTGCGTCCTGACCTGTCATTGAGTCAACAACAAGAAGGATTTCGTGCGGCTTTACCTCAGCCTTAACGTTCTTAAGCTCGGTCATAAGTTCTTCGTCAATGTGAAGACGACCGGCAGTATCAAGGAACACGTAGTCATAGCCCTGATCTTTTGCAAGTTTGATAGCCTCGCGTGCAATTTCAACGGGATTGATCTGTCCCATTTCAAAAACGGGAACTCCGATGCTTTCACCGACAACCTGCAACTGCTTGATAGCAGCAGGACGGTAAATATCGCAGGCTACGAGCAAAGGACGGTGACCTTCATTCTTAAGCCTCAAAGCGATTTTTGCACTGTGAGTTGTTTTACCTGAACCCTGAAGACCGCACATCATAACGACTGTCGGCGGATGATTTGCAATCGCAAGGCGGGATTTCGTACCACCCATGAGTTCGGTAAGTTCTTCGTTTACTATTTTAATAACCATCTGTGCAGGTGTAAGACTTTCCATAACCTGCTCACCGACGGCTCTCTGGCTAACCTTTTCGGTAAAGTCCTTGGCAACCTTGTAGTTAACATCAGCTTCAAGCAGCGCAAGACGAACTTCACGCATCGCGCTTCTTACGTCAGCTTCCGTCAAGGCACCTTTGCTCTTCAGCCTTTGAAACGCGGCTTCGAGTCTGTCTGAAAGGCCCTCAAATGCCATAGCGGTACCACCTTTTTAAGAGTAATTCTCCGTAAGAAGTGTCTGTGCAATCGCCTTTATTTTGGCTGTGCTGTCGTTGACTTCCATGGAGAGAGAATTTTTTCGGTTATATATCGCGATTTCCTCGGCATATTCGATTATTTCACTTAAACCGATTTTCATGTTTTCAAAACGGGCAACAAGTCCGAGACGCTCTTCCATTGCAACAAGCTGGGTTTCAGCCCTTTTGATTGCATCGCGCACACCCTGACGTGTAATACCCTCATCAGCAGCAATCTCCGAAAGAGAAAGATCATCATTGTAGTAGTAGCTGATAAAACTGCGCTGCTTGTCCGTAAGCATATCGCCGTAAAAATCAAGCAAGAGAGTTATATCAAGATTTTTACTCACAACAAAGACTCCTTTCAAAAACTGCCTGTAAAGTTTTTTTCTTTACAGGCAGTCATTATACAGTATAGAATGCTTCTTGTCAAGCACTTTTTGAAGATTTTTAAAGGATTTTTTCGGGTATACTTTTATTTACAGCAATCCTATATGTCTGAAAAGCAATATTTCACGCACATTCAGGCGTTATTCTCTTTGACATACGTCAGTATTGCCTGCAGAGAATAAACACCCGACTGCACGCAAACTATTGCTTTTCAGATGCGAAGCAGTTTTGAAATGAAAGATTTTTGTCTGAACAAGGCAAAAATCTGAAGATATACTGACGTATTTCAAAGATTTTTAACGCAGTTCAGGCGAAAAGATTTCTTTCAAAACCATATTGATTACTGTAAATAAAAGTATAATTTCCACACGGTTTTGTGGAAAGTTATGTGGAAAACCGTTTTTTATCCAAGATATTGTGTTTGTTATCGCCTTTCAGCTCTGTATATGCGCAAAAGGTGTGGAAAACTATGTTGAAAGTGTTTAAAACTTCTTTCCAAAATATTCTTCTGCCATTGTTTTTGCCGTCTTTTTCAGGTCATCAAAACAGGATTTCTTCAACTCTTCAAAGCTTTTTCCCTCTTTATCTGTTACGTACACCTTCCTGATTTTCGAATTTTCGGGAAGTTCAATCTTACAGCATCCTGCAACGGCGATAACTTCAGTATCGCCTGACATTTCAGCAACGCAGGACGGAGCTTTGCCGAGGAGTGATTGCTCATCAAAGCAACCCTCGCCCGTTATGACAAGGTCTGCATTTTGCACAAGCGTATCAAACCCCATAGCTCTGAGCACAGTCGGAGCACCCTTAACAAGCTCACCATGAAGAAAGCTGACGAGTGCGAAACCAAGACCACCTGCCGCACCTGCACCTTCAAGCGAAGAGTTATCAACCCCGAGAGTTTTTTCTGCGACTTCTGCAAGATTGCGAAGTCCGTTGTCAAGAGTCCTGACTACCGCTTCATCCGCACCCTTCTGCGGAGCAAACACAAATGCCGCACCGTCGGGACCGTAGAGAGGACTTACAACATCACAGAGAACTTTTATCTTCGTTTCTGAAAGTCGCTTATCAATACCGCTGAGGTCGATTTTTCTTATGTCCGTAAGTCCTGCACCGTTAAGGCTGGCCTCATTTCCGTTTTCATCAAGAAACAGTGCGCCGAGTGCCGCCGCACAGCCTATACCACCGTCGTTTGTCGCGCTTCCGCCGATACCGATAAGGATTTCACGGCAACCTTTATCAAGCGCTGCTTTTATAAGCTGACCTGTACCGTAAGTTGTGGTAAGTAAAGGATTTTTATTTTCCCCTACCAAGGGCAGACCGCTTGCTGCAGCCATTTCAATAACCGCAGTACCGTCGGACAGGATACCGAAAAACGAATCTATATCATTAAAATACGGGGCTTTTACGGTAACAGAAACCCTTTCTCCTCCGTTAAAGAGCAACGCATCGACAGTACCCTCACCGCCGTCAGCAATCGGCAGACACCTTATGTCCGCATCAGGTCTAATTTTCAAAAATTCACTTTTAACCGTTTCGCACACTTCAACGGCAGACATTGTGCCTTTGAAGGAATCGGGAGCAATTATTATCATAATTTCACCTTATTTCAGCAGTTCAAAAAGCTCGTCAATCTGTGACTTTTGGGTTGCCCAGCTTGTTGCAAGGCGGATTACGTTATCGCCGTCTGCGGTCTTTTCCCAATAGCTGTAGCTGACCTTACCCTTGATTGATTCGAGTTTTTCATCAGACACAATAACAAACTGTTGGTTTGTGGGAGAATCAAGGTAAAACTTATAACCGAGTTTCTTCAGTCCGTCGCGCATATACTTCGCCAAATCAACTGCATTTTTTGCAATTTCAAAGTACAGTCCGTCCGTGAAAAGTGTATCAAATTGTACACCTGCAACCCACCCTTTAGCAAGGAGAGCGCCGTGACGTTTAATCTGCGTGAACAACTTTTTGACCGATGACGGATCAGGAATCACCAGAGCTTCGCCTATCATTGCACCGACCTTTGTACCGCCGATGTAAAATGCATCGGCGATGCTTGCAATAAACGCAAGATCAATATCACATTCTTCGCAAGCAAGACCGTAGCCGAGCCTTGCTCCGTCAACATAGAGCTTCAGTTCATATTTATTACAAACGCTCTTAAGAGAAAGAAGTTCCTCTTTTGAAAAAATTGTTCCATATTCCGTCGGGAAGGAAATATACACAAGTGCCGGCTGCGGCATATGTTCGCAGGTTTCGTCCGCGAGGAAATTTTTCATATATTCTTCGACAGTTTCTGCACAAAGCTTTCCGCAATCGCCGTCAAGGGTTATAACCTTATGACCGCAGGATTCAATCGCTCCTGCTTCATGAAGCGCAATATGACCCGTCGAAGCGGCAATCACAGCTTCGTAAGAATCAATCAAAGCATCAATTGCAACCTTGTTTGTCTGTGTACCGCCGACAAGAAACTTAACGAGCGCATTTTCACAGTTACATTCCTTGCGGATTTTTTCCGCCGCGGAATCGGAATAAACATCGAAGCCGTAGCTTGTGTTTTTTTCAAAATTTATCTGCACAAATTTTTCAAGAATTTTCGGATGAGCAGTTTCCATATAATCGCTGTCAAAACGCAACATATAAATCCTCCTAACGAAAAAGGGACGATAATCGTCCCCCAAAAAACATTAAAGTTCAAAATCTTCTTTTGTGAATCCGCCTGCTGTGGGAGCACGCTCGGGCACTCTCTTAAGCGGATCGTACTTAAAGCTTCTGCAGCTTGAGTCGAGCTGTCTTATGCCCGTTTTAACACAGAGTACGCTTTCACCGTCGGGTGAGAGTATACCGTGAGAGCAGATACGGCAAGCAGGAGTTCTTTCTTGCGAATTTATAATATTCTTCCTCATTTTCATCATCCTTCGGGGTAATTAAGTATAAATATATTTAATGTAGTTATTATAACATATTATACTTTTCCTTTCAAGGGATTGAAAAAAATCAACTACACAGTATCAATTTTGTCATAATGATAATAAAACATAGCATTATCGCACAAATCTTTATACCACATTGGGATTTAAAAATCATAACAAATTCGATATAATTAACGTAAGAGGTTGATTTGTATGAAGTTGAAAGAACTCCGCAAAAGCCGCAACATATCTCAATTAAAATTAGCAATGGAACTTAACATGAACCAAAACACAATCAGCAGATACGAAACCGGGGAACGCGAAGCCGGCTACGCCGAGCTTATTGCGATTGCCGACTACTTCAACGTGTCAATTGATTACCTTTTGGAACGGACTGATAACCCTGAAATTAACAGATAACGACGAGGCTCAGGCTTCGTCGTTATTTTTGTTTCTGAACAATACTGTCATCTCTGCGGTCATCATTATTGCAAGAATTACGGTTGCAACTGCTGAAGGGACAGATATTGAATACAACTGCGGTAACACGTCTGTATTTGTTGAAAAAACACTTGTCTGACAAGGAAAAAGCCAAAACAAAAATTCTGCAAGTGTAGCGGATAATGCACCGTGAACCAAACGCGATAAGAGAAAATGCGGGTATTTTACCTGCGTTTCTTTTATGTACGGCAAAAGCTGACAGTGAACGGACAGCCCTGCCCAACCCATTATCAGTGCTTGCACGCTGACGGGATACTTCCCCGATGCCGTAACACAGCCTCCCGTCACTTCCGTTATCATCTTTATCCACATCATTATACCGTCGGGAATACTGAAGCTTTCAAGCAACGCATTAATACAAGAAAACAGCAATACCCAGGCACAAAGATAAATCATTGAGTTTGTACCGTTTATTACACTCTGATTAATTACACCTGTTTTAAATTCTGGCTTTTTTATTTTTATATCTATTGTGCCGCTGTCAAAAAAACGAAGAAAAACACCCATCGCTAATGCGGACACTATCATAGACAGATAAAGAATTATACCTGCTTTACGGTTTGAAAGCATCACCGACCCTACTGTACCGATAACAAAAGCAGGGCCTGCATTGACACAGAAGTGCATCATCCTTTTTGCCTGATTGTGACTTATGTTTCCGTTTTCAAGAAGCTTCACAATCATTCCTGCCCCGACAGGATATCCGCCGATAAGGCTCATAATCACCGCACATCCTGCACTTCCCGGCAGACGAAAAACCGATTTTGTTATCGGTTCAAGGAATCTTCCGAAAAGTTCAACAGACTTTGAACGAATAAGATAATCGGAAAGTACAATAAACGGGAAAAGCGACGGAATTACTGATGTAGCGCAAAGCTTAAGTCCGTCGCTCACTCCGCCTATCACCGTTTCAGGGCTGACAAAAAAAGCTGTTACAAAAACAATTACTGCAAAAATGCACAAAACAAACCTTACCCTGTAATTTTTCATGCGAATCACCCGTAAATATATATGAGAAGAAATCGCCTTATTATGATAGGAGGTTTTTATGGCTTTTTCAGATTATCGGCAAAATCGCACTCCCCTTTCCCATCGCATTTGTGACAAGCTTGAGCTTGACGAGGACGTTTGCAGAAACTGCGGATATATTGAAATTATTTCCAACTGTTGTGCACTGATTGACGGTTGCAAAGGTGTTTCGGAATACAGCGAAAATTTGATCACGCTCAACCTCGGTAAAAAGAGCGTTACCTTTGAAGGAAATTCACTGACAATAAAATCCCTTTCCATGGAGCAGGCTTTGGTTGAAGGATTCATCGTCAACGTGGAGTTCAGCGGCTGATGGTAACAAGAGATATCCTTAACTTTATTTTCGGCTATGTTGAATTTTCTGCCGAAAACGGATTCAGTGAAAGATTTATAAATTCCTGCACGGTAAACAATATCCCTCTTTGGGATGTTGTAAAAAAAGGCGATACTCTGTCGGCAAAAACAACTGTAAGGGGTTACAGAAGAATCCGTTCACCTGCCAAAAAAAGTTCGATGAATGTGCAGATAAAAAAGAAACACGGTCTGCCGTTTTTTATTAACCGCTATTCACGTCGCACGGCTCTGCTTTCAGGTTTTGTCATCGCGTTCGTTCTTCTTGTTTTTCTTACGGGACACGTATGGATTATTGAGGTTTCGGGAAATGAGCGCCTGACAGACAACGAAGTGCTTGAAGCTTTTGAAGAATCGGGACTGAAAATCGGAAAGCGGATAAGCAAGCTTCAGTTTCCTCAGATAGAAAGTGCGGCAATGCAGAAGCTCGGCAATGCTTCGTGGGCGGCGGTCACCATACGTGGCTGTACCGCAGAAATAAAAGTGCGCGAACTGAAAAAAACACCAGAAATCGAAACGCATCACGGAACTTCAAACATAGTTGCTTCAAAAGACGGGCAAATTGAAATTCTTGAAGTTTACCGTGGTTCTGCCGCCGCAGAAGTAGGTCAACCTGTACTTGAGGGAGAGCTTCTTATCAGCGGCATTACAGAAAGCCGTCTGCAGACAAACCTTTTCACGGATGCTGACGGTTATGCCGTTGCAAAAACAAACATCAAAGTAAAAAGCGTGACAGACAATAAAATTACCGTGTGCACCCCTAAAGAAAAGAAAGTCTGGTCAATTTTCTTTCTCGGTCTGGAAATCTTTCCGCCTAAGGACGACGGCGACTGTTATATCTACCGTTCAAGGCTTCATATAAACGGAAAGCAATTGCCGTTCGGGATTAACTATCGGCTTTACACAACTTACGAAGAAAAAGAAATCACCATAAGTAAAGCTCAGGCTAAACTCATGGCGATGACTGAATATGCACTTAAAAGCAGTTTCGAAACCCAACACGCTCAGATTATAAATCAGGACGTTACTATGACCGAAAAAGACGGATCTGTTGAAATTAACGGAAACTATTTCTGTTACGAAAATATAGGAAAAAGCGTTAGCTTCGACATTGAAGAAAGTGATATTGAAGAAAGTGATGTTAATTAAACAAATATCCGTACTTGTTGCTCTGTGCCATTGAAAATGTATCGTCCGTAGAAACGATGATGTGGTCAACAAGATTGACGCCGATTGCGTCAAGCACGGGAATCAATTCCTCCGTTGTTTTAACATCAGCCAACGACGGCACTGCAAATCCGTTCGGATGATTATGTGCAAGGACAACGTTCTTTGAATCAAAGCGAACAACTGTTTCAACGATTGCACGTGTATCAACAACCGCAGTGTCAGGTGAACCGTCACAGACTTTGATGCAACGCTGAAGTTTTCCGTTTGCATCAAGGCAAATAAGATAAACAATCTCTCTTCTCTCGCCCGAATATTTTGCTTCTATGTAAGGAATAAACGGTTTTTCCGTATCGTCAAGAATACGCTGTTGCTTCCTTTCATTGTAAAGAAGAGAAATGTCATGTGTGAGTCTTATCAGCGCGGCTACATTTTCACCGACACCGTCAACCTTCATAAGCTCCTCTTTCGGAGCCTCAAGCACACCGTTGAGGTCACCGAACTTTTCAACGAGTCCGTGAGCAACGTTGTTTGTATCCTTGAACGGGATTCCATAAAACAGCAGAAATTCTATTATATTGTGGTCTGCCATAGAGCCAATACCCTCTTTGAAGTACCTTGCACGCACTCTTTGCCTATGGTCTTTGTGAACGTTTTTCTTTTCCATAACCCAAAATTCCTTTTAAATTACATTGACTGTAAATGCGAATATATGCTAAAATCTTTTCAGGTGGTTTCACCTGAGAAAGGATGTTTTTATGCCGATTACATTTGATAAAGAACGTAAGATTTTCAAGATTGATTCGCTTGAATCAAGTTATGCGATTGGTATTTTCGAGGGTAATTTCCTTGTCCAGCTTTATTACGGAAAGAAAATTCCCGACACCAATCTTATTTCAACCGCTTACAGAGGCGGATTCGCTTCAATCTCTCCCCTGACAGCGTCAACTGCCGATAACGGCGTTTTCTCTATGGACATTCAGCCGATGGCATATTCCTGCAACGGCAACGGTGATTTCCGACTTGCCGCACTTTCAATCAGGGACAGCGAAGGCAGAGCAACAACGGATATACGATATCTTGACCATAAGATTTACAGCGGTAAACCGAAGCTTACCGGACTTCCCGCAACATACTGCAACTCTGACGATGAGGCAGATACGCTTGAAATTATCACTATTGATAAATTCACGGGCGCAAAGGTTACTCTTTGTTTCACCGCCTTTAAAAATCATAGCATAATTACGCAAAGTGTCAAGATAGAAAACACGGGAAATGAAGCTTTTGACATTGAAAAAGTCGCAAGCTGCTGTGTAAACTTCCCTTCTATGAGCTACAATATGATAAATCTCTACGGCACATGGTTAAGAGAAAGAACCGTACAGACGCGTCATCTTGCTCACGGAATTCAGTCAATCGCAAGTAAGAGAGGCTCATCAAGCCATAATCACAACCCGTTTGTTGCGCTTGTTGACGACAAAGGCGGAGAAGATTACGGCGATGCATTCGGCTTCAACTTTGTTTACAGCGGAAACTTCGCAATTGATATTGAAACAGATTATATGGATTGCACACGCCTTGTTATGGGTATCAATCCGATTGATTTCAACTGGTATCTTGAACCCGGTGAAGAATTCCAGGCACCCGAAGCGGTTATGGCTTACTCCCCTGACGGACTTGGCGGAATGAGCCGTACCTTCCACGATTTTTACGCAAACAATCTTATCCGCGGCACATGGAAAAAGAAAAAGCGTCCGCTTCTTATCAACAGCTGGGAAGGCTCAGGCTTTGATTTCGACGACGAAACACTCGTCCGCTATGCAAAGCAGGCAAAGGAACTCGGTTGCGAGCTTCTTGTTATGGATGACGGCTGGTTCGGCGTACGTAACCGCGACGATTCTTCGCTCGGCGACTGGTACGTAAACGAAGAAAAGCTCAACGGACCGCTTTCAAAGCTTATTGAAAGAGTCAACGCTGAGGGTATGGAATTCGGCATATGGTATGAGCCTGAAATGATTTCTCCCGATTCCGATATTTACAGAGCACATCCTGACTGGTGCGTTCACGTTGAAGGAAGAGATATTTCACCTGCAAGACAGCAGTATGTTATCGATATGACAAGACAGGACGTTCGCGACAATATCTTCAACCAGATGTACGACGTGCTTTCAAAGAACAACATCGCATACCTTAAATGGGACTATAACCGACCGATTTCCGAACCCGCTTCAATGGGACTTGACAAGAAGCATCAGAAGGAATTCTTCCACAGATTTATCCTCGGTACATACGAGCTTATGGACAGAATCACCTCCGCCTTCCCTGACATTCTCTTTGAAAGCTGCGCAGGCGGTGGCGGAAGATACGACCCGGGTATTCTCTACTATATGCCACAGACATGGTGTTCGGATAACACAGACCCGATTGAAAGACTGAGAATTCAGTTCGGTACATCAATGTGCTACCCTGCTTCAAGTATGGGTGCTCACGTTTCAGCCTGCAAACGAACAGGACTTGAAACAAAAGCAGCCGTTGCACTCTGGGGCACATTCGGCTACGAGCTTGACCCGAAGCACCTCACCGACGAGGACAAGGAAATCGTCAAAAAGACTTCTGCTCTTTATCATAAATACTACGACCTTACTCACTACGGTGACCTTTACAGAATCATTGCTCCGACAGAGGATGAATTCAAGTGTGCATGGTCATTTGTTTCCAAGGACAAGAGCGAAACACTTCTTACGGTTGTTATCAAAAACCGCACGCCGCACAATTTCCTTAACGTAAGGCTTAAGGGTCTTGACGAAAACAAGATGTACGTCAACGAAGAAAACGGTGAAGTTTATTCAGGTGCATTGCTTATGAATGCAGGTGTCAACCTCACAATCGGCGGCGACATCAACGGCGGAATGAACTTTATGGTTCACTTCAAAGAAGCTTAAAAATACTAAACCCCGTAATACTCGCGTATTACGGGGTTTAACTTTGTGTAGTTTAATTAATACTGTGCGTATGACTGCTGAGCTGCCTGCTGTGCGATGATAGTTGCGATCTTTTCGTTCAACTTCTTCTCTGCGAACTCAACTGTACGCGGACCGTAAGTAATCTTATATGTGTCTGACTCGAAGAGTTCATCAAGCTCTGCCTGAAGGTCGATCTGTGCCTTTGAGTTTCTGATTGTTGCGTCGTAGTACTGACCGTCGTTAGCAACGAAGTACATTACGTGGTAACCGTAATCTGTTTCAACGATGTCTGTGTCGCCTACCTTACGGTTCTTGTCAAAGATCCACTGATCAAATTCAGGAACCATACGACCCGGGCGAACGTTTGAATAAAGACCGCCTGTCTGTGCTGAACCTGAGTCCTCTGTGCGCTCTGTTGCAAGAGCTGCAAAGCTGTCTTCGGTCTTGTCACCCTTTGACCACTCGTCAAGAACAGCCTTTGCGTCCTTCTCCTTCTGAGCGATTTCATCATCTGAGAGCTTCTCGCCTGTCTGCATATCTGAGTTTGAGAAAAGGATATGACGTACGCTTACAGTTTCAACCTGATACGGCTTAGCTGTAAGAAGAACTACATAATACTTTGAACCGTCAGCTGATGTGAAGATCTTCTTATCGTTAACCTTTGTGTCAGCCTTGAAAGCCCAGTCTGCAAGATCCTTTGAAATGCTTGTTGCTTCTGACTTAAGCATGCTGCTGCCGTTAGTTGATGAATCTTCGTCGTATTCCTTGTTATCCTTGTTGAGGTCCTTTGCCTTTGCAAGGAATGTAGCTTCGTCTGTAACTGCTGCAAGGAATGCATCCGCATCCTTCTTAACCTTTTCGTCTGCTTCCTTCTGACGCTTTTCAAGTGCTGACTTTGATTCGCCTGTTTCAGCTGTAAGAGTTGTCTTTGCAAACTCATACAAACGGAAATCAACAAGGTCATAAGCTGTCTTATCCTTGTTATACTCAGCGTCGATATCCTTCTGGTCGTATGAAGCTGCAATTTCCTTGATTCTTGCTTCAAGATACTTCTGAGCGATGATTTCCTTCTCCATAATCTTGCGAAGGAAGCTTTCGTTCATGTATTCACCAAAGTTCATACGAAGGTAAGCGTTGAGTGTGTACTTCGGGCTTGTAGTGCCTTCTGCAGCGTTTGCGCCTGAAGCCTGCTCACGAAGACTATTAACTGTTTCGTCAATCTGCTTCTGATCCGCAGCTGTAAGCTCGCCGAGACCCATCTTAACAGCTTCGTTGTAATAGATGTTATAACGCTTGATATCGTCAAGTGTCTGCTTACGGATAAACTCAACCCAAGAAATCGGGTTGCCCTTCTCGTCTTCAGCAGTTGATGTCTGCTTATCGGGAGGAAGGTTTGTATCGTAGTTGTAATTAACACCTGTTGAGTACTGGTTAGAAACTTTGTTCATTAATGTGTTATATGTTGCCCAGTAATGATACTCGTACTCAGCCATTGAGAACTTGTCCTCAGCACCGACATAACCGGCTCTGAATGTTCTGTCCCATACGCCGTAGTAGTTAAGAGCAACTGCTACTGCACCAAGAACGATTGCAACTGCAAGAACGATTGAAACAACCTTCTTAACAACCTTCTTTGTTGCATTTTTCTTCTGCATATCTTTTGCATTTTTCTTTGCTGCTTCTGCAATACGTGCTTTACGTTCGTCACGGTACTGCTCAGCCTTTGACTTTTCGATAGCCATAATTTTCATCCTTTACTTATGTTTTCGCCGCAAGGTACGGCATAACATATGTATTTTAAACTATTTGAAAGATTTTTACAAGAGTAAAAACGGATTTTTTTATGTTATATTAATCAATTTACAATTTCTTAATAAAAAATAAGACCCCGGCTTTGCCGAGGCCTTTGAAATATCAGGAATTATACGTTTTCTTTGCCGTATTTCTTTACCATAACCATCTTCATAAGGAAGAGGAATACAGCTGTTACAGCAACGCCAACAGGAAGCACGATTGCAGCACTCTGTACAAAACCTGCAAGGATGTACATTACGAATGAGATTACAGCAACTGAAATCGCATACGGAAGCTGTGTTGAAACGTGGTTAAGGTGGTTGCACTGACCGCCTGCTGATGACATGATTGTTGTATCAGAAATCGGTGAGCAGTGGTCGCCGCAGACTGAACCTGCAAGGCAAGCTGACATCGCAATAATCTGAAGCGGTTCACCTGCATCAAAGATTGTAATAACAATCGGAATAAGGATACCGAATGTACCCCACGATGTACCTGTTGCGAAAGAAATGAAGCAAGCAACAATGAATACGATCGCCGGGATAAAGCTTGCAAAGCTTTCCGGAACATTGCTCATAACTTCGTTAACAAACGGCTTTGCGCCAAGAACGCCTGTCATATTCTTAAGAGCTGTTGCGAATGTAAGAATAAGGATAGCGGGAACCATTGCGATGAAGCCCTTAGGAATAGCTTCCATAGCTTCCTTGAATGTAACAACCTTACGGATGCAGAAGTATGCAATAGCGAATACAAGAGCAATAATGCTGCCCCAAGGAAGACCTACTGTTGCGTCTGTGTTTGAGAATGCATCGATGAAGTTTGCACCGTCAAGGATACCGCCGTTGTAAACAAGAGCGAATACACAAGCAACGATAAGGACAAGAATCGGAAGAATAAGGTCAATAACCTTACCCTTTGCAGAGTGACCTTCGTCAGCAACTTCTGCCTTATCACCTGCGGTGTAAAGGTCGCCCTTAAGCTTTGCGTTTACTTCGTGAATTCTCATCGGGCCGTAATCGAACTTCATGAGGCTGATTAAAACGATGAAAACAAGTGTAAGAAGTGAATAGAAGTTATAGGGAATTGCCTTGATGAAGAGTGAAAGACCCTGTCCCTCGGGAGCATAAGAAGCAACTGCTGCTGCCCATGAAGAGATAGGAGCGATCATACAAATCGGAGCTGCTGTTGCATCGATGAGGTAAGAAAGCTTCGCACGTGAAACCTTCTTGCTGTCTGTAACGGGACGCATAACTGAGCCGACCGTAAGGCAGTTGAAATAGTCATCGATGAAGATAAGAATACCAAGAACGAAGGTAGCAAGCATTGCGCCTACTCTTGACTTGATGTGCTTTTCTGCCCAATCACCAAAAGCAGCAGAACCGCCTGATTTGTTGATGAGAGCAACGATAACACCGAGAACAACAAGGAATATGAAGATACCTGCTGTACCTGAAACCGCATCAATCAATCCGTTATTTGTGATAAGATCCATTGTGCCCGTGAACTTAAAGTTTGAGCCAAGAATTGCACCGGCAACGATACCGACGAACAATGAGCTGTAAACTTCCTTTGTGATAAGTGCAAGGCCGATAGCAATAATCGGCGGAACAAGTGCCCACCATGATGCTGTTACTGCGCCTTCGCCGCCACAGCTTTCGCAAGCAGCTTCTTCAACAATACCTGCGCCACCGCAATCAACACAAGCTGCTGTTGCAAGGTGACCGCCGTTGAATGCAGCAAATGCAAGAAGAGCAACAATTGCAACTGCGACTACAGCCAAGACAATTTTCTTTGTTTTTGACATAGTATAAACCCTCCATTAAATTTAAAGAAAAAGACATGGTTGAGCAAGAACACCAACCATGTCCGAAGACTTCATTGATAGCACTCCACAACCGTGACAGTACGTTACATATTCTGCAACGTCCCAGCAAAAGTTCAAAAGGCATTTCCCTTTTGCTTCGGCGATCAATCTTTTCACTCTCTGCGTTGCCTTACCTTTGAGAGATAATCGTATTAACCGCGCCTCCATCATTCAACCATATTCTGTTTCTTATTACAAAAATTTTAACATTGACAATGATAAATGTCAACGATTTTTAATAATTAATATCTTCAGCGACTTTATTTGAACGTCATTTTGCCGTTTGATTTCCATTCTACCGTATCAGACGGGTAATAAATTTTTCCGTTTTCGTCAAGATAAGCGTACTTGTTATCCCCGTGCTTTACAAGTTCTTTGTCGAGGTCGAAGTAAAGATATCCTTCTTCGTCGATGTAAGTGATTTCTGCAATTCTCATAAACCTACCGTTAAGAGAGGTAAAATATTCACGTCCCATCGGGTCTTTAGTTATCATGTATTGATTCTCTTCCCTGTCGTAATAGCGCACGCTCTCAACTGTTTCATATCGGTTACCAAGACGGTCAAAATACGTGTTCGAATTTATATAAACAACCGAGCAGACTGCTTCAATTGCGACAAAAGCAACTATCAGCGCAACAATCTTCAAACCTTTATTCTTTCCGTCTTTTTTCAGTATTTTTTTGATTATAAACGGCAGCATAACCAGGTCAACCGCAATCATTATGCCGATTATTACATAAGGATTCATAAAAATCACCTTTAAAAATAGTTCCTGAAACAAGTTGAAATTTATACTCCGAACATTATTCCGAGGAAGAGCTTCATATTCATCTCTTCGGAAAGCTTAACAGGCATTGAATTAAACTTGTCAATAGCCGCATAAAGTTCTTTCATGTTTTCGTCTGTTTTATTTTTAAGAACTGCCATAAGCTTTTCAAAAATCTCGCATGCAACGAAGAATTTTTCGCTCCATTTTGTGAGTTCACGGCATATCGGCAAATCCTGACGGAGGTAATCACTTGTTTCTTTCATCTTTGCAATGTATTCTTCAGCAATCTCGATTGCTTTTTCTCTTTCGTCTGTTTTAATAAGGCGTAAAACTTCAGCAAAGTGCTTTTTCATTCTTCTTGACGGTTCGTCCTTAAGGCAGGAAATATAAAGATGGTCTGCAAAAACAGCAAATTTTTCAGCGTCTTCCTTGCCGACAACCTGCGCGATTGCATTCATCCAGGATTCGTCGGGATTGTAGCCTTCGCTATCCCAGAGATAGTCCGCAAAGGTTATAAGCGGAATCTTTGAGCACTCCGCATATTCCATACAGTTGGAAATTATGCCCTCAGAATATTTCCACAAATCAGCATCACGGTTAATTATCGGCGAAATGTGCATTTCATTGAACATAGCCATATCGTTTACGGGATAATTGTCCCAATAAAGCGGTTTGTGGTGAGTGCCCTCAATAAATTTCATTGCGTCGGAACTGCAAAGCTCTCTTGAGCAGATGTCCTTACCTGTCCAGAAAAGCGAAATAAGAGGAGAAATATTCTTTCCCAATTTTGAGATATAATATTCGTCGCCCTTACCGTTGTAGAGAGTCGGGCAGACAGTAAGCTTATTTGCCGAATCCATTTCAAGAAGAGTACTGTGATATTTTTCAACAAGGGCAATGTGTGCATTCACGGTTTCGCCGTACATTGCCTTGTCGCTTTCAAAGGCAAGTTCTTCTTCAATGTCATCAAGAAGCAAGCCGAAATTACGGACACCGATTGAATAAAGCTGTTTTGTTTTTGCAATCAAAGTTTCAAATTCAGCATCTGATGAATATTCCATTGAAAGACCGGGAGCAATACACCAATAAAAATCCATATAGTATTCTTTCGCGAGGTCAACGAGCTCCTTGAGCCTTGCGAGATCTTCGTCAGGATAAAGGTCACGCCATAGTTCTCTGTGATAATCATCATCCTTCGGCGCATAGTAAACCGTATTCATCCTGTTTTTTGCCATAAGAAGCATAACGGATTTTCTTTTTTCGTGGCTCCAGGGAATGCCGTAAAAGCCCTCGATATAACCTCTCACTTTAAAAGACGGAGCGCAGATATACTCACCCTCTGTGAGAGTTCCGTTATCAATTCTGCTTTTTATATCAATCAAAGCGTAAAAAAGGCTCTTTTCGCCCGAGCATTCGATTTCGATTTTCTTATCTGCTGAAATTTTGAGAACATACTTTTCGTCAGTTACCCTATGAGTTTTTTCGCAGTAGCAGACACTTCTGTCTTTCTTATCCGTCACCGTGATTTGTGCATCGATATTCTGAAGAAAATCAGGCATCGCAAAATTTTTTATCATAAACAAACCTCCAAAAGTTGATTTTTATGCAATTTAATGTTAAGATTTTATAGACGGTATTTTCTCATATAAGAATTTGCAACAGGAGTTTACAATTATGATTATAAGACCTTTTGAAGAAAAAGACAAGGAAAATGTGCGTTTTGTTTGTCTTAACAGCGAAGAACCCTGCAAAATGACACCTGACGAGTCACATTACATCCTTACAACATACTGCAATTACTACATTGAAAACGAAGGACACAATTGTTTTGTTTGCGTTGATGAAAACGACAGAGCAATTGCTTACATCATCTGTACAGAGAATTTTGACAACTTCCGTGAAGTTTTCCTTCGCGATTATGTGCCGCGTCTTGACGAAAACCTTGTAGTATGGGGTGGCAACGCAAGAAAGGGCGCTGAAGCATCTTTCAAGCTTCAGGAGAAATATAAAAACGACTACCCTGCTCACCTGCACATTGACGTGCTTCCCGAATATCACCGCAAAGGTATCGGACATATGCTTGTGGATACGCTTAAGAACCATCTTCACGAAAAAGGTGTATGCGGTGTTATGCTGACGGTCGGTTCGCAGAATGAAAAAGGTCAGGGATTTTATAACAAATACGGTTTTGATTTCCTCGAAAAATGTGGTGACGACGTAGCTTTCGGTTTGAAGTGTTAAATTTTGGGAGGCAGCTTTATGAAGTATTATCTCGGAATAGACGGTGGCGGTTCAAAGACAACTGCCATCATCTGCGACGAAAAACTGAATCTCGTTTCCCGTTTTGTCGGCGCAAGCATCAATTTCAATTCCGTCGGAATGGAAGAGGCAAGAAAAAACCTCAAGGCTACCGTTGACGGTGCGCTTGAAGGTAAAGATATAAAACTCAGCGCAGCTTTTATCGGAATGTCTGCAATCGCTGAAAGAGCCGATGACGAATTCACCAAAAAGCTCTGCGACGGAATTATTGACTGTGAAAAAGTGACGATGGACAGCGATGTTTACATCGGACTTGAAGCTATGCGCTGTGACGGTGCGGCAGCTATGGTTATCAGCGGAACAGGTTCAATGGCTGTCGGCAGACTTCCTGACGGCGAAATCATCCACACAGGCGGTTGGGGTTACATCCTCGGCGATGAGGGTTCGGGTTATGCCCTTTCAATTGATGCGCTCAGGGCGGCAATCTGCGGCTATGAGGACAGTGCCCCGAAAACACTTCTTACGGATGCTGTCAAAGAATACTATCAGGTTGACGATATGCTGAAGCTTATCGACATTTTCTATGACCCGCCGATGCCGAGAAGTGAAATTGCAAAGCTGGTTCCCGTTATTTTCAAATGCGCCCAAAACGATGCGGTAGCAAACGGTATTATTGAAAAACACGCAAAGCTTCTTGCCGATACGGTTTCCGCTTTACTTCAAAAAATGCCTTCGGGCACTCCCCTCGGTCTTTGGGGCGGAATTTTTGAAAACTACGAAAAATTCAGGTCTGCATTCATTACAATCGTTAACGAAAGATTTCCCGAAACGAAAATCAATGTGCTTGAATATGCACCCGAATACGGTGCAGTTTTTGCCGCAATAAAAACGGACGGAGAATAATTATGAAAAAACATCTTGAATATCTTGATAACCTTTCACGTGTCCTCGACGAAATAAGAGAAAAACAGCTTAGCTCAATTGAAAACGCTGCTGAAGCATTTGCCGTTGCGCTTGAAAGCGACAGAAACATCTTCCTTTTCGGTACGGGACATTCGCATATGCTTGCAGAGGAGCTTTTTTACAGAGCAGGCGGACTTGTTAAAATTCAGCCCGTTTTTGAAGAAGACCTTATGCTTCATATATCAGCTTCAAAAAGCACGGAGTTTGAAAGACTTAAAGGCTATGCTGACAAGCTTTTCAGCGACTATTCGATGAAAGAAAATGACGTTATCGTCATCATTTCCAACTCGGGCAGAAACGGTGTCTGTGTTGATATGGCTCAGCTTGCAAAAGAAAACGGACTGACCGTTATTGCCCTTACTAACCTTAACCATTCAAAGTCGATGTCATCCCGTCATCCCAGCGGAAAGAAGCTTTATGAATTTGCGGACATCGTGCTTGACAATATGGGTTGCGTCGGCGATGCAAGCGTTTATTTCCCCGAAATAAACAGAAACGCCGCCCCCACATCAACGAGTGCAGGAGCAGCGATGCTTAATGCAGTTGTGGCAGGATGCATTGAAAAAATGCTTGAGGACGGATTCGCGCCCGAAGTTTTTTCAAGCAGTAACGTTGACGGCGGCGATGCCGTGAACGAAGCCTACCTTAACAAATACAGAAATATAATCAAATCCCTTTAAGCTTTTTGGAGATCTGCTTTTGCAGGTCTCTTTTTTCTGTCAAAAAGAACTTTGTCGAGTGCGGCCACACCTCTGTCGAAAAGTTCTGCCATAATAACAGTTGCAACAAAGCTGAGAATAAAGAAAAGATATCTGTTCGAATCGATTACGTCTATCCTTTTGAAAATTGCCATCGGGAAACGTTGCAGGATATAAACGCTGAAAACGTGGTTTCCAAGCCAATACAAAGCCTTGTTTCCTATCTTGACCTTCATTGTTACAAGAACAACGAGCATTGTGAAAAGCAACGTCCACATAGTATAAACAATAAACGGACGTTTATTTTCGTGTGCAAACATAAATGCAACAAAAACAGACACGAGTGCGATATGATAAATTATATCGTTTTTCATAACGATGCTGTGGATTTTTTCCTTGAAGAACGAATAATACATACCAAGCGGCAGACACATTACCGTGTTGTACCAATACTGTTCCTTGCCCGAAAACTCATGCATAACAATTACGTATACACCCGTAAGGAACGTTGAGGCAACGATAGCAATGAATTTATGCTTTTTGAACAGCATAAACGAAACATAAATCGCAACATACAGAATCAGGACGGCAAACATAAACCAGTTGCTGTTTCCTACAGTATCCCAACCAAACAGAGAAAGGAAAATCTGCATAGGTTTCATTTTCACATTCATTATCAGGTTACGGATGATGTAGAGTATCAACGCCAAATCAAGATGCAACAGCGTTTTAAGAATACGGTTGACGGGAAAGCCTTTTATGTAGTCCGTACCTTTTCGCTTCACGCTTTCGAAGATACCGTAACCCGAATAGAAGAAAAACATTACCACAACAAGCTGTCCTATAAACACGCGTATTGCTTTGTACTGCATATCGAAAACATCAACCGGTGTGTAATACTGCAAAAAGTGGCTCATAAAGATAAGAAAAACAAAAACACCCTTTACGGCAGTTGTGTTATTAATTGAAATATAATCCCGGTTAAATTCTTTTGGTGCGTATATCTTCATTCCGTAAACGCAGACTAACGCAAGAATTATGAAAAAAAGAATCATTTTACCTCTCCCTCTGCCTTAAATTTTTCTTTCACATTATAATATTTCATCCAAAAAAAGTCAATTAAGAGGGAAAATATACCATTCTTAAACACATTAATTGTCAGTTTATATTGATTTTTTCTTCGTCCTATTGTAAAATAAAATGAATAATAATTTAGAAAAGGACTTGTTCAGATGTCGGATTTTGCTTACAAAATTTCAGTTATCATCCCTGTTTATAACTGTGAAAAACATTTAGAAAAGTGTATGAACAGCCTTAATCAACAGACAATGAGTTCTTCTGATTTTCAGGTTGTTTTCATCAACGACGGTTCTAAGGACAAAAGCGACGAGATTTGTACCCGACTTAAGGAGAGTTACAGTAACGTGCTCTACGTCAAGAAGGAAAACGGCGGTGTTTCTTCCGCACGTAACAAAGGTCTTGAGCTTGCCGAGGGTAAGTATATCCTCTTCCTTGATGCTGACGACTCAATTTCCAACAACACCCTTCTGGACATCTATAACTTTTTTGAAAAGAATTACGATGAGGTTGACCTTGTTACTTACACAATCGACTACCTCAGCGAAACCGGAAAAATTACAACTCACAAGCGTTATGATGTTGTAAACCACACGGGAATTTACGACATCAATACAGACTCCAACCTTATGCAGACAACGATGAACGTCTGCGTTAAAAACGTCGATGCGAAGGATCGTATTCTCTTTGACGAAAGCCTCACGCTCGGCGAAGACCAGCTTTTCATTTTCTCCTGGATTTCACGGAAGCAGAAGTTCGGATTTGTGCAGGAAGCTGTTTATACTTACTTCCGCCATTCAGGCTCTGCAAGTTCAATTTATAACGACCCGTACTACTGTTTTGATCAGTATATAGGCTTTTTCAACAAGCTTCTGGGTGTGCTTAAAACTCCTGACGGCAGACCGCATCCGACGGCTCAGGCAATGGTCGTTTATAACCTTAACTGGAGAATCACATCTGACCTTCTTGTTACCCACGCTGACAAGGAGCTTGAAGCAAAGCAGCTCGACACTATCAAAGAAATACTCAAAAAGATTGATGAGAATATAATCGTAAGTTCAATTTACGTTGACCCGTACCACGTTGAGTGCTTTATGCGCCTTAAGGAGCTTGATTACGATTACGCTTACAACGGTACATCGTTGAGTGTATTCAGCAAAAATCAGCTCTGGTTTTCACAACCCCATACAATTGTTTTTGATACAGTCCGTATCATTGATGACAGAATCAACATTTCAGGCTTTGTGAAAACAGGTGTTATTCCCTATACCGAGCTGCGTCTCTTCTACGATGACGGCACAAACAATCTTCAGGAAATCCCGATGACGGATACCCTTTTCAGCTGTTATAAAGCCAAGGGAATAACCAACAACTTCGGCGGATTTGATATTGACGTAAAGCTTTCAGGCAATAACTATATCGGATTTAAAGTCCTTATCGGTGACGACTACATTTCACCGTCCGTATTTTTCAGTTTCAAATGTGTAATCAATAACATAAGAAGCGTTGCTGCCTGCGGAAAGTATATTGTTAATTTTGACAAAGCCTCAAGAGGAATCACAGTAAAATCCGCCTCAGAAGCCGAATTGAAGGCAGTATCCAACAAGGCTGATATCGCAACCTCGAAAGAAAACAAAAATGCTTTCATTTACAGAAAAGCAGCCAAGCTTAAAAGAAACGGAAAAGAAATCTGGCTTTATTGCGACAGAGAAAATATCTTTGACAACGCTTACCAGCAGTTCATCCACGACTTTGAAATCAAAGACGGCGTGCAGAGATATTACATCATCGACAACCTCAAGGATAAGAGCAAGTATTTTTCGTTCAAGCACAGAAAATATCTTGTTGAATTCAAGAGCCTCAAACACAGAATCCTCTTCCTCAATGCGAAGAAAGTTCTCACATCCTTCAATTCAATCTCAATCATCAGTCCTTTCGGAAACCTTCCGTTAAGATGGTATTACGACATAATGGACCTTGACATTATTTATCTTCAGCACGGTGTACTTCACGCAAATCTTCCGTTTATGTACACAAAGGAAAAATCAAACGTTGACAAGGTTGTTATTTCCTCTGAGTTTGAAAGAAAGAACTTCTGTGAAATTTACCGTTTCAAGGAATCAGACCTGATTTACAGCGGTATGCCGCGATTTGACACAATCGACGTCACTGTCCCGGCGAAGAAAAAAATCCTCTTCTCACCGTCATGGCGTAAAAACCTTATCGGCGAATACGTTGACAATACACGAGAACTCTTCGTCGACAAATTCCTTGATTCTCCGTTCTACAAGGAAATCCACAGCTTCCTTAATTCAAAGGAGCTTGCAGAAATCCTTGAAAAGCACGACCTTACACTTGACTTCAAGAATCATCCGATTTTCCGAGATTACGACAAGTACATCAAGGTTGACAATCCGAGAATCAATGTTACTCAGGAAGGTATCAATATGCAGGATTACCTTGCAATGATTACCGATTACTCTTCCGTTGTTTTCGATTTCGTTTATCTCAGCAGACCGATTATCTATTTCGTGCCGGATTACGATCAGTTCCGTGCAGGCGTTACCCACGGTTACCACAAGCTCGACCTTCCGCTTGAAGAAGGTTTCGGTGATATTACACTCAGCTCTGCCGAGCTTATTGAGTCCGTAAGAAAGCTTGCTGAAAATAATTTTGAAGCTGACCCCGTTTATAAGAAGCGAATGGACGATTTCTTCGGTGAAAGAGATACAAAGCACTGCGACAGACTTTACGAACTCATCAAATAAGCTGTATTCAGAATACGCACAGACAGTTTTCCGCTGTCTGTGCTTTTTCTTTTAAAGAAAATTTGACTTTTTACCCTTTCTAATATATAGTTGAAATATAATAATTCTTTGGAGGGATTTTTTATGTGGCCAATCATAAGAATAATCGTTTCCGTATTTATTGTTTTTGAAACTGCGTTTGCAGGACTTTTTAACGGTATCGCAGTTATGCCCGTCGAAATGCCTGAACCGGTTGTCGGCGAATATACACAGTACGTCGACCCGTTTATCGGCACGGGCGGTACTCCCTGGACGTGCGGTATGCTCAGTCCTGCCGCCTGCACTCCGTTCGGTGCCGTAAGACTCGGTCCCGACACATCTTTCATCGGCGGTGCATACATAGTCAAAACCAACACCTCAGGATATTACTACGAACACGGACATATAAAAGGCTTCAGCCATTCCCGACTTTCAGGTACAGGTGCAGAAGATTACCAGATTTTCCGTATCACCCCGACGGTCGGAAACAGCAAAGTTGACATTCTCCCGTACTCTCACAAAAATGAAGTTGCGGCTCCCGGATACTACGCTGTTCATCTTAAGTCGGTAGACTGCCTTGTTGAACTTACGGCAGATGACCATACGGGTGTTCACAGATATACTTTCGGCAACTCCAAAGACGCACGTCTTTTCATTGACGTTACGAGCACTGCAGGGAACTACGGTGCTGACAGCGGTTTTGCAGAATACGATGCTGAATCAGGACTTATTACGGGCGGTAGCGTTATTTACGCCACTTTTTCTGACAGATATGACGGTCTTCCCGTGTATTTTGCTGCCAAGGCAGACAAGGAAATCAAGTCCTTTGAAGTTACGGGTGACCCCACAGACCTCGGTGTTGATATCAACTTCGGAAATATAAAGGACGACAGCGTTGAGCTCAAGCTTGCAATAAGCTTTGTAAGCGTTGAAAACGCAAAGCTTAACCTTGAAGCAGAAACAGGTGACCTTGATTTTGACGGTGTAAGAAACAAGGCCGTTGAAAACTGGGATGAAAATCTTTCTGAAATCAAAGTTAAGAGTCCTGACGAAGAGATTATGCGAGTATTCTATACCGCTCTTTATCACAGTATGATTATGCCGACAGATTTCACGGATGTTAACGGTGAATACCTCGGATTTGATAAAAAAGTCCACGTTGCTGACGGCTATACATACAGAACAGATATGTCACTCTGGGATACCTGCCGTGATACTCACTCTCTTTATACTCTCATAGAGCCTGAAATTCAGAACGACTGTCTCAACAGCCTTGTTGAAATGGCAGAAGCAGGCGGCGGACTTCCGAGATGACCGATGGGTGCAGGATATACTTCATCAATGCTCGGCGACCCCGCAAATATCGTTATCACAGAAAGCTATCTCAAGGGCTTTACTGACTTCGACGTAGAAACAGCTTATGAATATATTAAGCTTTCATCTGAAACAAAGATTCCGAGAGACGGCAGAGATTATATTGATTCATACAACGAATACGGTTACGTTCCCAATGACATTTCAAACGGTGACGAATCTGTTGCCCGTACAATTGAATATTCATGGGAAGATGCGGCTATCGCAAACCTTGCAACGGCACTCGGAAAAACTGAAGATGCTGAAAAATACAGTGAAAAGGCAATGTACTATAAAAATGCTTTCAATCCTGAAACAAAGTACTTCCAGGCAAGAAATACCGACGGCTCATTTGTATGGAATTTCAGCCCGTATATCACATCTTTCTACGATGCGGTTATGATCAAAAAATTTGCTGACTGTTACTGCGAAGGCAGTGCAAGACAGTGGCGTTGGAATGCACTTCACGATATCGACGGAATGATTGAGCTTTTCGGTTCAGAAGAGTATTTCGTTTCTGAGCTTAACAAGTTTATGAAGGACGCTTCGCTCAACCGTGCAGCAATCGACCCGGGCCACGGCTTCTGGATAGGTAATCAGCACGATATTCATACTCCTTACCTCTTCGCAAACGCAGGCAGACCTGACCTTACACAGAAATGGGTACGTTGGACACTCGCCGAACGTTTCAGCGACGACATCAACGGTCTTGACGGTAACGACGACGGCGGTACACTCAGCTCATGGTACGTATTCTCCTCAATGGGATTCTATCCTCTTGCAGGTACGGACAAATATTGGCTCGGCTCACCAAACCTTGACAGCGCTGAAATCGCTCTCGGAAACGGTAAGACACTTAAAGTTACTGCTCACAATCAGGGCAAAAAGAACGTTTATGTTGAATCAATCAAGCTCAACGGTGTTGAACTTGACGGCTGCTATATCACACACGATCAGCTTATGGGCGGCGGTGATCTTGAATTCACAATGACTAACAAAGCGAAGTAAGGAAGTGACCTTATGTTTGAATACATCAAAGCAATTTTCTGCGTTATTGAAGTTCTGTTTCTTTCAATGGGCATCATTCCCGTTGATACAAACATCGACTACGGCGGAAACGATTATATCCCTCCGTCAGTTACAACCGAAATGGTGATTGTTAACGACGGATGCTCCGATTACTACATTGTTACAGCTGAAAATCCCGACGAATGTATTGTTACTGCAACAAAGGAATTGCAGACTTACATTGAAAAAGTCAGCGGTGCAAAGCTTGATATCATTACAGAAAACAACCTTCCCGAAGACGGTAAGGCTTTCCTCGTCGGTGAAACAGAGCTTGAAGAAAACATTGTAAAAATTGACCGTTCTGCAATCAAGGCTGACGGCTTCAGACTTTATTCTGACGGCAAATATTTCGTAATTGCAGGTGCAGACAGCAGAGGCACACTCTACGGTGTTTACACATTCCTTGAAGAATATCTCGGCGTGCGTTGGTTCACACCTACTCTTGAAGTTGTTCCCGAAAAAGACGATATAATCGTTGATGCTGATATCGACAGAACAGTTGAACCGTCTTTTGCCGTAAGAAGAAACGATTGTTCAGGCACAAACGATGCACACAGAGCAAGAACAAAGATGAATGTTTCTTTCTGGCAACCTGCAACGGCACACGGCGGTGCGCTTACCTACGTTGTGTGGGACGCTTCACTCCCATCTCTTGTTCCCGACTCACTCTTTGCAGAGCATCCCGAATACTTTGCACTTCAGGAGGACGGTACACGCTCAACTGACCACGTATGCCTTTCAAACCCTGACGTTCTTGATATTACAATCGAAAGCGTAAGAAAAGAGATTGAAAAGAACACAATCGGTGCAAAATACGTTCATATCGGTCAGAAGGATAATGAGAATTATTGCCGTTGTGAAAACTGTGAGGCTCTTTACGAGAAATACGGCAGTCTCTGCGCTCCGACTCTTATTTTCACAAACAACCTTGCAGATGCACTTGACGAAGATTACCCTGACTTTATGTTTACCTTCTTCGCTTATCTTGAAACGGCAAAACCGCCTCAGGATTTAAGCCTAAAGTGTAACTACAACGTTGCTCCCGTGCTCTGCGGACTTCACAGCGCTTGCAGAAGCCATCCGCTTACAGAATGCGGACACGAAGATGTACAGGAGGAAACGCTCCTCACAGCATACGGTGAGTATGAACCGCAGATTGCAAAGGATTTTGAAAACTGGACAAAGGTGGCAGATACAACTTATATCTACGATTACACAATCAATTTCCTCAACGTTGCTCAGTTTTTCTCAAACCTCGGCACAATGCAGTCAACAATGAAGTATATGCACGATATCGGCATCACGGGTTACATTTACAACTGCGGTGACGGACACTATGCTGCATTCAACGAATTAAGAAACTACCTTCTTACAAAAGTCCAGTGGGATGTTAACTGTGATATTGAATACCATATGATAGACTTCCTCAAGGCTTACTACGGTGAGGATGCAGCGCCTTACATCAAGGAAATCCTTGATATCCAAACCGCACAGATTGCCGCAACAGCTCACGCATTTGATTTCGACTGGCATTATCAGTCAGGCTACTATCCGATTCACACAATAGCAAAGTTTGACCGCCTTTGGAAGAAAGCTCTCAATGCAGACATCACGGATGAACAGCGATTCAATGTTGAAGTCGCTAACTTAAGCTGGGAATACTTCAAAGCCAATCAGTTCCTCGGCGAGTATTTCTTCCTCAATCCGTTCAGACTTAAGGCTAACGAAGAACTTTATGATGCCTTCAAAGCTCACAATATTCACAGAGTTTCTTCCTTCGGTCTTATCCCTGAAAACAAAGAGGACGTTGACTTTATGCTCCGTCCGTTTAACTGGAGATAATTGAATTGAAAACAATAACCCGTTAAAAGTTGATCTTCAACCTTTAACGGGTTTTGCTTTGTGGCGAATGCTTAAAGTTTTCTTTCGTTAGATTCATTCGAAGAAACAAAACCGGAAATTTAGATTTACATATAAAAACAGGGCTGTTTGCACAGCCCTGCAATTATTTTTAAATTATTTATCGCCTTTTGATTTTTTTGCGTTGTCATAAGACTCAGCTTCAAAAACATAATCATTACCGGGAAGGATTGCATTGAGGACGATACCTGCAATAGCTGCAACTGCAAGAGCTGTAAGTGTGATACCAACCTTGCCGATTGTGAAGCTGATGCTTCCGAGGCCGAGAGCACATACAAGGATAACAGCCGCTACGATAAGGTTACGGCTCTTTGAGAAGTCAACCTTATTTTCAACAACGTTTCTTACGCCGATACCTGAAATCATACCGTAGAGGATGAAAGAAATACCGCCGATGATAGCTGTCGGAATTGAGCTGATAACTGCAGAAACGATCGGGAAGAACGAAATGCCGACTGCGAATATAGCCGCGATTCTTACAACCTTCGGGTCGTAAACCTTTGAAAGAGCAAGAACACCTGTGTTTTCACCGTAAGTTGTGTTTGCAGGAGCACCTACAAGAGACGCAAGTGTTGTTGCAACACCGTCACCGATAAGTGTTCTGTGGAGACCGGGTTCTGAAATAAAGTTTCTGCCGCAGGTTGCACCGATAGCAGAAATATCACCGATGTGTTCCATCATTGTTGCGAGTGCAATAGGTGCGATTGCAACAATAGAACTAACCACCTTGGATGTCTGTGTGAAATCAACTGCAAGGATTGTAGCTTCTTTATGAATCGGAAGACCGATAAGTCCGTCAGAAGCGAAAATTTTTCCGTCTGCAATGTTTGCTGCGATAGCCTGAACACCTGAGAAATCAACTGCCATCGGCTCATAACCAAACCAGTTGCCGACAATAAGTGCGATAATATATGAGCCTACAACGCCGAGAAGAATAGGAATAATCTTTGCCATTCCTTTGCCCCAGATATTAAAGATAACAACAATTGCGAGAGCGATGAGAGCAAGCGGCCAGCAGGTTTTGCAGTTATCAACAGCTGAACCTGCAAGGCTCAGACCGATTGCAATAATAATCGGACCGGTAACAACAGGCGGGAAGAATTTCATAACTCTCTGAATACCGATTACTTTGATAAGTAACGCGAATACAAGATAAATAAGACCTGCAACAGCAACACCCAGACAAGCGTACGGAAGCATTTCTTTATTCGGAGCACCGTCAATCAACGGTGCAATAGCCGCATAACCGCCGAGGAATGCAAATGATGAACCGAGGAATGCAGGAACCTTACCTTTTGTTACAAGGTGGAAAAACAGTGTGCCAAGACCTGCCATAAGAAGTGTTGTGGCAACGTCAAGTCCCGTAAGAAGCGGCACAAGAACTGTTGCACCGAACATTGCAAATGTGTGCTGAACACCAAGCACCAACATCTTAGGTTTACCGAGAACAGACGCATCGTGGATACCCTGCTCGCCTATGACGAACTTTTCTTTCTTAGCCATTAAAGAATCATCCCTTCAATTGTTTTTATATCCGATGACACTTAAGGTCATTCGTTACCAGAAAAGAAAAAATGTCCCGTCAACATTGCTGACAAGACACAAAACCATATTCTTTAAAATCCTGTCGGCATTGACATATTGCTTCTGAGATCCCTTTTGTATAATTTTATATTACAAAACGACACTTGTCAACAAGATATAGTGGTTAAACAATATTTTCTAACTTTTGAACAAAAAAGCAGCCTTGGATTTTATATCCAAGGCTTCACTGCTTAATCAGCTCACTTTTTTACTTTTTCGTTGCTGATTACGGAAACGTTCTTTTTCGTTTCCATTCTGTCAAAGTACTTTTTGAATCTCACGGCTACACGTGCATCATAGTTGCAGACGGGACAACGGAAATTCGCCCTGAAAAACTGATTTGAATAACGCCAGTCCGTCAGCTGTTCTCCGCTTGAACCGCACTTTTCACAGGTGAATGACAGAAGAGATTTATCAACCAACGGGTGATTGATATTGCCGATTGCGTGTGGCTTGTACTGCAGTTTCTGATAAAAAGCGTCGTCGCATTTTACAACGTATTTGAAGAAATCGTTTTCATCAAAAACCTTTTTAAGGCATTCGGCTGTTACCATACTGTCGTCCAGCGCTCTGTGATGCGCAAAAAGCTCCGGGTCAATATCCACAAGCTCGGCGGCGGCAAAAAGACCGATCTGCTTCGCTTTCGGAATTTCCTTTTTAACCTGGAAATAATGCTGGATGTCGAGATAATTCGTGAGAAACGGTAAAACCTGAAGTCCGTTAAGGTAACGGAAGTTTTCAATAAGCACTCTGATGTCTCCGTCGCCCCAAGTAAGAATAACATTTTCCCTGTCGCCAATCCAACGTTTGAAGTCGCTCATAACCTTTGTAAAAGGTTCACCGTTTCTGACCTCATCGTTTGTGATGTGAGTCAACCTTTTGACGTTACCGCGAAGCTTCTTTCCGATTTGCGAACGCACCATACAGGAAAATTCGTCAACGTAATTGAAATTTTCATCAAGCATTACCGCACCGACTTCAATAACTTCGTTGATAAAACCTTTAATGCGCTTTGCATAGGTGTTATTCCATTCGAGGTCCATAACAATGTAGTGCATCGCTTCTCCTCTCCTGAATAAGGATAGAATCAGTATACAATATTGAGGAGAATATTTCAACAGAAAATTTGAAATCAGGAAACTTTTTCTATCTCTTTTCGAAGTCTTTCAATAATCCTTTTTTCCAGGCGAGAAATATAGCTTTGTGATATTCCTAAAATATCTGCAACCTCCTTTTGCGTATGCTCCTTTCCGCCGTCAAGTCCGAAGCGCATAGACATTATCGTACGCTCACGTTCATTCATAGAATTAATTGTTTTTATCAGCAGATTTTTCTCATCTTCAAACTCGATATCTTTGTTAACAACATCGGCATCACTGCCGAGAATATCGGACAAAAGCAGTTCGTTTCCGTCCCAATCGACATTTAAAGGCTCATCGATTGAAACTTCGTTGCGAAGCTGGCTCGTCTTTCGAAGAAACATCAGTATTTCATTTTCAATACACCTTGAAGCATAGGTTGCAAGTTTGATGTTTTTATCGGTACGGAAGGTATTTACCGCCTTGATAAGTCCTATCGTGCCGATCGAAACAAGGTCCTCCAAGCCCACGCCTGAGCTTTCAAATTTTTTCGCTATGTAAACCACCAGACGCAGATTATGTACAATCAGCTTTTCCCTCACGGCATCGTCACCTTTGCCCAGCTTTTCCATAAGTTCTTGTTCTTCTTCTTTTGAGAGTGGCGGCGGCAGGGTTTCGGGACCGTTAACGTAAAAAACAGTGTCTGATTCCGCAGTCCTGAGTTTTAAAACAAGTTCGCGTATTTTATTCAAAAGCTTGAGCATATCGTTTCTCCTCTTCAAATAAAGCAGGGTTGAGTATCATTTCGTACTCTCCCCTTGCAAGATTATTTTTAGTTACTGCAACATAAACTTCACTTGTTTTAACGCTGTGTGAAACAGATTTCACTTCTATATAATCCGGCCTGAAAACGGGCAGAATACCCGTCCCTGAAACGGTTTTATGCATAACGAGCCTCATTTCTGACGAAGAAGAAACATCCTCACCGTTAAGAAATCCTCTTACGGCATCAGGGATTATTTTTTCAAGACTTTCAACCTCGCCGAGGACAACAGGAAATCCGCTGAATGTTTCAGTGAGTGAGTTTCCCGTATCAACAAGTGCCGTCAGTTTCGTTTCTTTTCCTTTATAAACAATCTTCACGAGAGCAATACTGTCCTTCGGCGCACGTCGTGCCGTGAAATGCGCAATCAGGCTTACCACTGCAAAGCTGACTACGGTTGATACAGCGAGAACAGCCAGATCAACATCAAAATAAACTGCACCGTTGTTGTAAATCATTCCTATCGGTGCAACAGTCACCCACAGCACAAGCATTATTCCTCCGAAAGCAAAGCTTACGGCAAAAAAGGTGAAGAAACTTCGTAGAAATGACGGAAGATTCTTGTATCCGAAAGCTCCGAGTACAATCAGTACAGTTGCCGCAAACCGTAAAGCAAATTCCGCCGCAGACGGTAAATCAGGCAGAAAAATAACAAACCCGTAAAACGCACCTATTGCCGCACCAAGGAGTATTCTCAACCGCTGTGTATGCTTTTTCATTATCATCGATGAGCACAGAAGAAGTGCATAATTCACAAAAAGATTTACAATCAGAAGCACGTCCGCATAGACAACCATTTCAACCACCTCACAGGTATTATAAAAACTCTGCGAGAAAAAATTTGTCACAAACGGGCGGAGAAAAATAAACGCCGGAGCTGTTAAACTCCGGCATTTATTCGTTTATTTATACAGAATGAATTTACAGATGAAATTGGCAAAAAGGTAAAACTTCTTTTTAACGAACCAGGTCATCAACCAATCAAGCGATTTTGATTTGAATTTATTTATATCATAGTCAGCGAATGAACGGCGCATCATTTCAGAATTCCCGAGACGTTTTAAAACTTTATAACCTTCTTCAGGCTTGTTTCTGTAAACATTTCCGAGAAGAAGCGGTAAAATTGCCTTAACGGTATACTCTCCGATGTCCTCATAAAACAACTGTGACTGTGTACAGTTTTCAGAATAATGTTTAAGTTTAAGAGTCCACTGCAGATAAAGCCATTTATCATAATCGGGAACATATTTCTGACGCTGAAGGCTGTCGTCCCTATGTCTGTAACATAACACCGGGATATCAACAGCAACAAATCGTTCGGCTTTTGCAAGCGCTTCAAGGTTGAAAGGAACTTCCTCAACTATACGCAGTTTTTCTTCAAATACGATATTGTTTTTCAATAAAAACTCTCTTTTGAAAAGATTACGCCACGCAAAAATAATTCTTCTCTTGGATGATGCACAGCAAAGCTCTTTTTCCATATCTGTGTGTATCAGAAGTTTGTTCGTTTCAAATGATGTCTTTACAAAACCCACGGTCTCGTTGTCCTCATCCAACGTATAATAAGACGTCTGCAAAACATCTGCATCATACTCAACAGCTTTTTCATACAGTTCTTTTACCCTGTTTTCTTTTAAGAAATCATCACTGTCAATAAAAAAGACATAATCGCCTGTTGCCATACTTAAGCCAACATTTCGTGTTTTTGCAGGTCCGCTGTTTTCCTTGTGCACAACGCGGATTTTTTCGGGATATTTTTCTGCATAGCTGTCGCACATCGCAGGGCAAGCATCAGGTGAACCGTCATCAACGAGGATAATTTCATAATCGTCCATCGATTGCGACAGTATAGACTCAATACACTCTTCAAGATATTTTTCAACCTTATAAACAGGTACAATATAACTCAGTTTCACAAAAACACCTCTGCTTTTGTAATGTATATCTGTAGTATACATTACATTTGAGCAAAAAGCAAATTTATTTCCACTTGCAAAAAAACTGAATGCTGATATAATAGTTACAGAAAGGAGTGTCCGACATGAAAAAGACTTCTAAATTAATCGCTGCTGTTGCAGTTTTCCTGACAATAATTACGGTTTTCTGTGCTTGTGAAATCAGCTTTGGTGAGCAGGAAACAACAACTCTGCCTTCACTTTCAGAACTTGAAGAGCCTACACAAAGCAAAACGGAGTACAAAAAGCCAACTGAAGCAACAACTTCCACAACGGTAAAGAAAATTGAGGTTGACAGCCTTGAAACGATCCTTCACAATATCAAGGACTATCCCTCAGGAACAGCAGGCTCAACCGCAAAGGGTTACCTGATTGCATATAAGCTCGTTAACTTCACACAGAACAGCAACTTCACAATTAATGAAGCTCAGCAGGATTATCAGTTCTTCCTTGATTCACTTGACGAAACAGACAAACTCATTTACGAAGAAAATCTTCCCGAAATCGACTATTTCGCAAGAAGCATAATTGAAAACCCCGATGTATTGAAGGGTTATGTTGAAAATTACAATGAGATTTCAAAGGATGGGAAACTCTCGCTTTCAAACTATGAGGCACTCTATGTTATAATTTCAAAATAACACCAAAACAGACGGCTTTGACCGTCTGTTTTTTCTTGACTGAAAAAACGAATTATGATATATTTTATTTAATATTATGTTGAATCCTGGAGGGATTTTTATGTCAACAGCTAAGCAGGGTGCAAAAATGATTTTTGATTTCTGCAAAACTATTATCGACAAGCACGGACCCCGTCTTCCCGGTAGTGAAGAAGAAAGAGCTGCACAGAAGGACATTGCAGCTATAATGGAACACACTACCGGTGTTAAGCCTACCGTTGAAAAGTTTATGCTCGCTCCGAGAGCAAGTATCGGCGCAATTCCTTATCTCGGATACGCAGGTTTCGTTGCTCTTGCTCTTTACTACATTCATCCCGTTTTATCATTCATTGTTTCTCTGTGCACATTACTTTTTGCAGTTGTGCAGGTTTTCACATACAAAGGCTGGTTTGACAGATTCTTCAAGCAGGAAGAAAGCTGTAACGTATACTCCGTTATGGACGGCAAAGGTCCGATTGACCACACAATCGTTTTCAGCGGCCACGCAGACAGCAGCTGGCTCTGGCAGATGGCGGCAAAGAACCCGAAGACAATGATTCTCCGCACAGTACTCGGTGTTGTAGGCGTTGTTTCAATCATCATCGGTTCTCTTCTTCGTTTCTTCGCAGGTATGTGGAGTGTTATTAAACCTGAAGATCTTTCTACAGGCTACTATCTTTTCCTCCTCATCACTCCGCTTCTTTTTGTATACGGACTTTATTCACTCTGCATTTATCTTACTCACGACAAGAAAAAGGCTTCACCCGGTGCTATGGATAACCTCACAGGTGTCGGTGCTTCAATCTTTATGGGTAAATATTTCAAGGACAACCCCGAAAAGCTCCCCGATAACTGCCGTGTAATCATCGCTTCACTCGGCAGTGAAGAAGCAGGACTTAAGGGTTCGGAAGCATTTATGAAGGCTCACGCAGGCGATGAGAATCTTCTTATCAATCCGTATTTCTTCAACATCGACAGTCTTCGCGACTACGAACATTTCAATGCCGTTAAGGGTGACTCCTGGCTTATGTCAAAGTTTGATGACGATATGAAGAATATGCTTGTAAAGGCATTTGAAAATGCAGGTGTTAAGCCGAATATCATCGTTAATCCCGTCGGCGGTTGCGACAGCACACCGATCAGCCGTGCAGGTTATAAGACAATCACATTCGCCGCACAGAAGCCCGACGTTACGGATTATTACCATACATACCGTGACACCTGCGACGGTCTTGATATGAACACTCTCGAAAAGAGCGTTGACATCATCATTGACGTAACAGAGCAGATTCACGAGCATCACAAGAAAAACGGTTATCACCTTACAAAATGTAAATAAACAACAAACCCTGCAGAGCAATCTGCAGGGTTTATTTCTTTTTAACGTAAGATTAAAGTCTTGCATCATTCAGCACAGTAATTGTTTCATAAATAATATGTCCGTCAAACTGTGCTAAAACTACGTACTGTTCATTGTCTTCTATATATTCATTAAGCAAATCATTGTTTTTGTTTTTAATTATATCATCAATAACCGTTTTGTCGGTAATTGTTGCTGTTGCATTTTCTTGTTTCACTCTATGTAAAAACGTGGGTGCTTCGTACACTTCAACTATTTCATCGCACTTTAAAATCATAACGGATGAGACTACGTCTTTCGCTATATCAGGGAAAACATAATCTTCCGCAACATACCATGCAGCGTACGGACTCCAACCTATTCCGAACTTCAGCACAAAGCTGATATCCTCCGCTGAGGTTCCGAAAGCTGCAAAACCGCTTGTTTTTTCACCTCTGCACCCCCAGTACAAATCTTCAATGTAATAATTATTTACATTCTGATTTTTATACTCAGTTTTCATGTTCCAACGGTAAAAATTATGTTTTTGGCTGTAAGCAGTGTCATCAAGAAAACGCTTTTCATTTATTACAACCGCCATACGTTCCAAATCTGAATTTTCTGCATATTCAATCGGATAACTATATTCCTCATCGGTGTCGATATTCAACTCACGCCACCACCAATCAAAATTGACTGACGGCTTAAAATGCTTTATAGCAAATGCAGATGCAATAATCAGCACAGCAATTATGACAACAGATATCAAACAGCCCTTTCCGAACTTTTTCATATTTATCCATCCTTTCGTTTTTGATTATAACACAGCTGTCAATTTCTATCAAAGCAGGACATCAGTTAAAAAAGCCCAACAAATTCGGGTTTGTCGAGCAAAGGTTACACCTTTGCAGATAATAACGAATAGTTGTGGGGCTGCGCCGCTGAAATTATAGCACACGACTTTAGTAAAGCGAGTAGGGACGGCGTCCTCGACCGTCCGTTAACTCAGCAGAATCTGCGGATGGTCCGGGAGGCCCATCCCTACGCCCACAGAATAAGATTGAGCAAAATCAAAGAACTCGACAAACCCGAATTTGTTAGTTTGACATCGGCAAAGTTAAACCCTCCCGATCGCTCGGGAGGGTGAGTTTTAAATTAATATTTAGCAAGGTATGTGTCGATTTCCCACTGAGAAATTGAAGTACGGTAGCCTTCCCATTCTTTTCTCTTAGCTTCGATGAACTTTGTATAAACGTGTTCGCCGAGAGATTCTTTGATGAAATCACTTGCTTCAAAAGCATCAACAGCTTCTTCAAGTGAACCCGGAAGTGATGTGATGCCGTCTGCTTCTCTCTCTTCAGGTGTCATATCAAAGATATTCTTAACAGTTGATTTCGGAGGCATATAGCCCTTTTCAATTCCGTCAAGACCTGCAAGAAGGCAGAGTGCCATTTCAAGATACGGGTTACAAGCAGGGTCGGCGCTGCGAAGCTCAATTCTTGTTCCCTTACCTCTTGCCTTGGGTACACGGACAAGTGCTGAACGGTTTGATGCTGACCACGCGATATAAACGGGAGCCTCATAGCCCGGAACAAGACGCTTATATGAGTTAACAAGCGGATTGTTGATAGCCGTTGTTGCCTTAATGTGCTTCATAATACCTGCAATGAAGTGAAGTGCAGTATCTGAAAGACCAAACTCTCCGTCAGGATCGTAGAAGGCATTGTTGCCGTTCTTATCAAAAAGTGACATATTTGTATGCATACCTGAGCCTGCGATACCGTAAATCGGCTTCGGAAGGAATGTAGCATAAAGGCCGTGAAGCTGAGCATACTTTTTAACAACATATTTAAAGGTCATAACCTTGTCTGCAACATCAAGCACGTCGCCGTACTTGAAATCAATTTCGTGCTGACCTTCTGCACATTCGTGGTGGGATGCTTCAATCTCAAAGCCCATATCCTCAAGTGCGATACACATATCACGACGGCAATTACCGCCGAGGTCAACATTATCAAGGTCGAAATATCCGCCTCTGTCGTGAGTCTTTGTTGTCGGTCTGCCCTCTTCGTCGTTATAGAAAAGGAAGAATTCAAGCTCGGGACCGACATTGAATGTGTAGCCCATTTTATCCGCTTTTTCAATCGCACGCTTAAGAATATTACGCGGATCGCCGATGAACGGAGTTCTGTCTGCATTGTAAACGTCACAGATAAGTCGTGCAGTTGTGCCGAATCTTTCGTGCTCCCACGGAAGTACAACAAAAGAATCATAATCGGGATAAAGATACATATCCGACTCTTCTACACGGACGAAGCCTTCAATTGATGAACCGTCTGTCATACACTCGTTATCAAGAGCTCTTTCAAGCTGGTTGATTGTGATTGCAACGTTTTTCATACAGCCGAGGATGTCGGTGAACTGAAGTCTTACAAAACGCACATTCTGCTCTTTCGCAAGACGGAGAATATCTTCCTTTGTGTACTTGCCCATATTATTACCTCTCAATAGTAAAATTTCCAGATTAGATTATATAGCATTTTATGCAAAAGTCAACTGAATATAATCAGTTTTTTCAATTCATTTCATCAAGCGTCAGACTGTAGCTCTTAAGGAAATCTTCCATAAAGCATTTAACCTCAGGCATATCGATTTCTTCAAGGTTTTTAAGGTTTGTTTTTGCCGCTTTGTCAAAGTCGTGGTTACCTGCCTTTGCCTCTTCGATGCACTTTGTATAAGCACAGATTTTATCTGCCGCCTTAACGAACTTCCAGAGCTGACGGTCCTCTTCCCTTTTGATGAAGTAAGGCGCATACTGCTCCCTTAAATCTTCGGGAAGCATATCAAGAAGCGCGTTGCACGCATCATCCTCAACCTGGCTGTAAGCTTCCTGAATCTGCTTGCTGTAGTATTTAATCGGTGTCGGCATATCGCCCGTGAGGATTTCGGGTGCATCGTGGAAAACGCCGAGTACTGCAACTCGGTCAGCATTGATATTTCCGCCGAAACGTGTGTTATGAATAACAGCAAGAGCGTGAGCTACCGTTGCAACCTCAAGGGAATGTTCGCTGATATTTTCATTGCGAGTGTTTCTCATCAGAGCCCAACGATTGATATATTTCATTCTTGAAAGCATTGCAAAAAAATGATTTTTATTTTTTGCCATAAGTCAAAACCTCTTTAACAAAATTATAAAAAAATTTTATCATATGGGAAACCTATTTGCAAGAAAAATATCTTTTATTTATGTCTTATATATGGTATAATTGCTTATATTCTCATGATTGTGAGGGATTTTTTTGAATTTTACTGAAATCAACTCAAACGGCGGTGTTGAGGGCTTCTGCCTTGTTAAAAGCCTTGAAATTAAAAAGACTGCAAAAGGTGTGCCCTTTCTTGACCTCGTGCTGACGGACAGCTCAGGTGAAATCGGCGCAAAGCTCTGGGATTACAAAGAAGATGTTCACGGCGGTATCAAGCTCAATTCGCTTATCAAAATAAGAGGTACTGTTTCAATGTTCAACGATGCACTTCAGCTTCGCATTGACCGTGTACGCCCTGCCCTTGAAAGCGACGGAGTAAAAATGGAGGATTTTGTGCCGAGTGCCGATTACAGCGGTGAAGCGATGTACGATTACATCATCAGCACGGTAAACGGTTTTGAAAACGCTCAGCTGAAAAAACTCGTCCTTACCGTACTTGAGAGCAACAAGCAGAATCTTCTTTACTGGCCTGCGGCTTTCAAGCTTCATCACGCAATCCGCGGCGGTCTGCTTTACCATACGCTGTCAATCCTTAAGCTCGCAAAGGGTGTGTGCGACATTTATCCGAGCCTTGAAAGAGAGCTCCTTTACACGGGTGTTATCCTTCACGACGTTGCAAAGATTCAGGAATTTGACGTCAGCGAAACGGGTGTTGTTTCGGGATACACTGTTGAGGGGTCGCTCATAGGACATCTTGTCAAAGGTGCAATGAACATCGAGAAAATCGGAGAAGAACTCGGAATCGACAGAGAGCTTCTTATGCTTATTGAGCATATGATTCTTTCGCATCACGGCGAGCCTGAATTCGGTGCGGCTGTGCGACCGATGTTCCTTGAGGCAGAAATTCTTTCTCAGCTCGACCTGCTTGATGCAAGAATTTACGAAATCTCTCAGGCTGTGTCCGAAGTTGAACCGGGCGAATTCACTCCCCGTCAGTGGGCACTTGAAAACAGAAAGCTTTACAACCACGGGTTAAAAGAAATCAAACCTAAAGCTGATTTATTATAAGAGGTATATTATGGAATGGACAGAAGTTAAAATCAACGTCAGCACAAAAGACGTTGACAAAGCGGGCGACATCGCACAGATGGTTGTCCCCTACGGCATTTACATTGAAGATTACAGCGACCTTGAAGAAGCTGCGTGGGAAATTGCTCATATCGACCTCATTGACGAGGACCTTCTTCAGAAGGACAGAAACAAGGCAGTTGTGCATATTTATATTTCTCCCGAAGAGAGCCCTGCTGAGGCTGTAGCTTTCCTTTCAGAAAGATATAACGCAGAAGGAATCGAGCACGAAATCGACCTTAGCATCTGCAGAAATCAGGATTGGGAAAACAATTGGAAGGCATATTTCAAGCCTCTCCCCGTCGGTGAGAAGCTTCTTATCCGTCCCGTCTGGGAGGATGAATACGATGCAGACGGAAGAATCGTTCTTGACATTGAGCCGGGACTTGCATTCGGCAACGGCGGTCACGACACAACAAGACTCTGCCTTGAAACTCTTGAAAAACATATCACACCCGACATTGAGCTTCTTGACATCGGCTGCGGAAGTGGCATTCTCGGCATTGCAGGTCTTCTCCTTGGTGCAAAAAGTGCAACGGGTGTTGACATTGACGCGCTTGCCGTTAAAACAGCAAAAGAAAACGGCACAATCAACGGCTTTGAAGAGCCGAAGTTCACTGTTTTTGAAGGAAATCTTACAGATAAGGTTACAGGCAAATACGACGTTGTTGTTGCAAACATCGTTGCCGATATCATAGTTATGTTTACTGAAAACGTCGGTAAATTCCTCAAGGATGACGGTGTTTACATTACGTCGGGAATCATCGACACAAGAGAACAGGACGTGCTTGATGCTTTCGAAAAGTACGGTTTCGAGGTCATCGGCAGACACGAAAGCTGCGGTTGGCTCTGCTTCGAAACAAAACTTAAGAAATAAAAATTTACGGGGTTACTTCAAACGAAGCAACCCCGATTTTTATTTGTTATATACAATTAAAAGATATCCGTTTTCTACACTGATCCGGACTTTTTCTTCCTTGATTTTGTTACTCACACCAAGAGGAAAGAATGGAGACAACGAAGCGTTTTCAATATCAAACAGTGAACCTTTAATTGTTACTCCTTCTGCATTTCCCCCGTAGGCAAAGACGGAAAAAATCGGGTTTTCACCCTTATTAATTTCAATTCCAGTATTCTTAATTACCGTGAAACATTCACCGTTGCCGATAAGCGTGCCCTTGCCGCCTTTCTCCGCTATAAAAGCAAGAGATTGAAGATTTGCGACGGTGTGGTCTGTCCTTTCACCGCCGAGCGCACCGTAAATAACAAATTCAGTATAACCTTTTTCAAAGCCCAGTTTAACAGCAAGCATTGTGTCCGTATCATCTTTCATCACGGGATGAACGATGATATCCTTATTTTCGGGAGCCGACATGGAATCAAAATCCCCGAGAAGAACATGGGGCTCAATACCCGATTTCTGCAGATGAAGGTACCCTGCATCTGCTGCTATCAGCAAATCGTCAGACTGAAGCGGTGGAATTTTGCCGTACATCTCACCTGCCGCTACAATATAACAAACACCCATTTTTTCGCCTCCCATTATGAAGATTAAATCCGCCCGATTGGGCGGATTTATTTAATTATGCTTTGTTCTGACCGATTGTCTGAAGGAAAAGTCCACTCATATCCGTATGCTCTGCATCGATTGAGTTAACCTTACCATCAAAGTTAATGTCAGCCGCTTCCAGAACTGCCGCTGAAGTATTGGCGGAGGTAAGCAACTCACCTGCAATTGCACTGATGATAACTGAATCCTGACCGTCGATGATATAGTCGCAGTTAGTATCTCCGTAAACAACAACCGTTACCGTATCAATAACCTTGCTCGTATCGGTACTGTCACGAAGCTGAATGTAACAACCCGTTGTAAGCAGGTCTGTGTTTTTAAGTGCCACTCTGCTATTCTTCGGACTATAGAATTTTATAAGCGAAGAGCTGTTTTCAAACTTCTGCAAATAGTTGCCGACCGTCATTTTTTCAAGGTCAAAACCTGAAATCAAAGCCTTTTCTTTGTTAACCTCAAGTCCTGATGTTGATTTCGGAATAAGCTTATTGATACCAAGCGTACCGTTGCTGAGAATATAGTATCCGTATTCAGCGATATCGAAAGTGGTACTAAAGTTTGAAACATGAGTACCGGTAAGAACTACCGAGCCGAGAGTGTACTTTGCAAAATCAAGCGTCATTGTACTCAGGCTGAGGTTATCCTCAACCGGCACATTGTTTGTGTTTGTTATGACGATTTCCCTGCCTGACTTTGCAGTATACATAAGGTTATTTTCAAGGTAAACCGCATCACCCTGCTCTATGAAGATGTCCGTACTGATTGTTGAATAGTAAACGGGATCTTTTGTTTCGACATATTTTCCGTTTTCATCGTAAACGTGCTCCATATAGAGATAGTCGTAAGAATAAACTGTTCTCACAACCTTGCCGTCTGCGTAAATTGCATCTCCGCCCTTTGTTGAGGTGTTGCCACAGATAACACCGCCCATTGTATGAAGCTCGCCACCCGTTTTAACGTAAACTGCACCGCCGTAGGTTGAAATATTATTTCTGATTGTTCCGCCGAACATATACATTTTACCGGAAACGGTAATTACACTTGAGGTTGTGTTCTTAAAATTCTGGAAAATAACATCCTCATAAAGATGAAGTTCGCCACCTGATTTGACATCGATTGCAGCAGCACCAACAACTCCCGTATGGCCGTAACCACCGTCAAGAACCACCTGACCTTCTGTATCAACATCTACATCCTCGTCCGATGCAATTGCAGCCTTATAGTCTTTCTGAGAATTCTGGTCCGGATTTTTGATTTCATCACCGATTGTAAGCACTGCGCCGTTTTCAACCGTGAACATAATTCCGTTGAACGCACCGCCACGCATTGAAACGAAAGTTTCCTCGTCACAGGTAAAATGAACGTTACCTCTGACCGTAATCGGCTTTGTTATCTGATTATCTGCAATAACAGTGATAACAGCTCTCTCGCCCTCTTTTACGGACTCAAATGCATCGTAAAGGCTTGTAAATTCAACGGAAAACGCGTTTTCCTTACTAACCGTTGCAACTGTCGTTGAAGCGAGACTCGTAAGCTTACCGTTTGCAAGGATGTACCAGTTAGAATTTGTTGTACCGAATTTAGCGTATCCCGTTCCGACAAAATCGCCGTCAAGCACCTGCTGGCCTTCTGAATAGGTCTGCGGACTTACAACAGCTGCATATCCTGCACAATCAAGTCTGTCCGTAATTGTGATATATTTATCCTTTACAAGGTAAACATCATTTGATGAATCAATCTGCGCCATACCCTTCATCGTAAAGAGACCTGCATTATAGACTGCACCGCCCTTAGTATGGTTAGAAACGTTTTCTGCAAGATAACCGCCTGTCATATTGAGTGTTGCGCCTTCGTTGATATAAGCCACACCGCCTGATGAATAAGCGACGTTTCCTGTAAATGAACCACCGTCGATATTGATTGTTCCGTAATAGTCAGCGCTCAAAGCACCGCCGTCCGTTGACTGATTACCGACAAATTCAGCGGAATTAGCAATTGTCGTCTTGCCGTAAAGTCCATATGTTGCACACGCACCGCCCTTACCGCTTGCGATGTTGCCTTCAAATTTACCGCCCGTGATTGTCAGCGTACCGTCGTAGTTATAGATAGCCGCACCCTGAGTTGCTTCATTTCCTTTGAATGTGCCGTCGCTTACGGTTACTGTTCCGCTGTCGTTATAAACAGCACCACCAGTTGACTTTGAAACATTCTGATAGAATGAGCCGCCATTAACATCAAGAGCACCGTCCGCTATGTTGATAACCGATCCGCGGACAGCTACCGTTGAAAGAGGAACCGTTCTGAAATTGCAGAACTGAACACCGTCTTCAATCGTAAGAACACCGTATTTCTGTACCGTGATACCCGAAGCAATACCCTCAACCATATTACCGTCAACGTAGAATGACGGTGAATCGTCGAAACCGTAAACAGCAGAGCCGATTGTCAGCTTGCCCATAACGTTAATCATCGTGCCTTTGAAGTCCTCTGCCCTCTTGAGAGTTGCTCCGTCCTCGCCGAAAATACCAATTGTTGACGAAACCTCAAGAGTTTCTGAAAGCTCAAAATCGCGAACGAGATAAACCGTCGGAAGGACAACTGAAGCTGTTGTTGAAGCATATTCAAGAGCTGCATCAAGAGATTCGTAATACGTATCTGTTCTGCCGTCGATTTCAACTCTTGCAACGTACTGCGACTGAACGCGTCTTACACTTTCTTTTGAAGTTTCCTTAATCGTTCTTGATGACGCATATGCCATTGTGTTGATCTGCGGATAATAGTAGAAATACTCATCGTCACTCAAATATCTCCAATCACCCGTTCCTAATCCCATCGCATAAATTGCGCGCGTACCCGACATTTCAGATGTAGTCAAAGCCGTCGCACCCGAAATGGTGTTCGAAATTGTGAGATAAGCTGAATCGTAGAAGCACTCGGAAATACCTGTACCTGTTATCTGACCGAAAGCAATACCCGAAAGCGAAGATGCGGTAACATTACCTGCCGTGTAGGATTTTGAAACCGAGCCCTGGTTGTAGTATCCTACAAGACCGCCGCAGTTTGTATTGCCGATAATTGTAGAGGTACTGTAACACATTTCAATTTTACCGCCAACGTTGTTACCTACAACACCGCCGACATATCTTGCATTAGCCGCATTGATATCTGAATAAGAAAAGCTTTTCTTAACCTCGGAACGGTTATTGTATCCTACAACACCGCCGATATTCTGAATGAACGACTGGTCTCCCGTTGTATTTGTTGCATTGATCGAACCAATCATGCCGCAACCTACAATCTTTGCAGAAGCAAGAATGTTACCTGCAACACCGCCGACAGCCTTGTCACCGCGCACTTCGCTGTTTGAAACGCAGTTCGTGACCTGAGCACCCATTACATATCCTGCAATACCGCCGACATTTTCCACACCGCAGATAAGACCGTCCATAACAAGAACATTATCTATAGTCGCTCCTGAGCCGACATAACCGAAAAATCCGATATTTTTACCGTCTTCGGTTGCATTAACAGATGTATATATGCCTGCTATGTTGAATCCGCCACCCTTAAAAGAGCCCGTATACGGTTTTGATGCTGTTCCGATAGGTGTCCACTCCGTTATGGGCGTTGCTTCGTCATAGACATTAATATTGAAAAGAAGGTCATCCATAACCTCTGCATCTGCCGAGGGATTTGCATCAATGCCGGGAATAGTTCCGTTGACAAGACCTGCAAACCACGCAAGCTCTGAAGGCTTATAGATAAGATAAATTCCCGACTCATTTTTCTGCGGAACTTCGAGTTCACCCGTCCAGACATCAGACTGAAGCATCCACATAAGCACGGGGAATCCATCGTTTATATTCGTATAGTCGAAACAGAAATAAGGCATCGCCTTGTTGAGTTCTTTAACAAAAGCTGCTGTGTAAAGCTCGTCCATTGTACGGCCGATACCAACAGGACCGTCGCACTGCGACATTTCAAAACAATAGAAAATACTTGCAAATTCGCCGCCGAAGATAATGCCTACGGCACCGCCCTTATCTGCACCTGCACTGTTAACTCCGCCGATAGCATAAGCACCGCGCATTACGCTTACCGTTGAATAACCTGCAATACCGCCTACTCTGTTATCCGCCGTAACGTTGCCGCGGAAGAAGCAACCGACAAGGCTTGCACCCGAAAGAGTTCCTACAATACCACCGACGTTTCTTGTACCCGTAACATTTGCATTGCTGTAACATTTTGAAACAACGGAGTTACCGCTTGCATAACCGACAACACCGCCCGTACGCTGTTTACCTGTCACCGTACCCGTTGTTTGACACTGGTTGACTACAGTTTCGGCGTTCGCAAGACCGACAATCGCACCGACACTGTTATATGTACCCGTTACATTACCTTCAAAATAGCAATCCTTGATACCTGCACCGTTGCTGTTACCAACGATACCACCGACATTCTGATGTCCCGTAATGTTTGAATCAGTAACTCGCAGATTCTTGATAAGAATAGTCTTTTTAGATACGATAAACTCCGGTGCAACGCTTTCCGTCTTGCCCTCATCAGCTGTGTTGTTTATCGCACCGAACAGACCGACATTACTTTCTGTTGTATTTACATACACACCGCTAACTGTATGCCCTGCGCCGTCGAATGTTCCCTCAAACGGATGTTCCGTTGTTCCGATCGGCGTCCACTCATTCGCAGTTGAGCCTGAAGAATTGAGCTGGATATCCGCAGTAAGAACAGCCTTGATAGAGTTTGTACCGTTATTAACAGCATTTGCAAACCATGCAAGTTGCTCTGCGGTTGCAATCTGATACACGCCTCCCGAAATTGAGGGTATTGTCATTGAACCGTTCCAGACCGCCGCGCTCGCAACCGTCAGCGCAGGATAAATCGCCCCTATAATCATCAGCAATGAAATCATTACCGAAAGCAATCTTTTCTTCATACTGAGTCCTCCTTGAAAAAGCATATCTATGTAAAAACAAGATACTATTCTTCTATTATAATTACAATTTTACTTGTACATTATAAGATATTTTGAAGAAAAGTGCAATACATCAGCATGCGAACAATTGAACAATATTGAAACAGAGTTTTTGTAAATAATGATAATTAATTTCAAATTTTTCTTAAAAAAGACTTGATTTTATCAAAGATATAGTATATAATTATCCAGCAATCAACGGGGTGTAGCGCAGATGGTAGCGTGCTTGGTTCGGGACCAAGAGGCCGTGGGTTCAAATCCCGCCACTCCGACCATAAAAATAAAGTCAGGAAACACTAGGTGTTCCCTGGCTTTTTTCTTTGTTTTGTATGGGTTTGTGAGGTCACAGAAAATTGTCCGAATCGAGAAAGTGACGGTTCACCCTATAACCTTTACGGCGGCGAACCGTCGGCAAAAACGACGGCGGAGATGTACGCGTCAATGGCGAAGAGATCGGAATGAAAATAAGTTTGCGGTTTCAGTGTTCATTTTGTATTTAAATAATAATAACAAACATTTTAAGCGTGGGGGTACCTCCTGTAATTTCAATTCTGTTATGATAAAAGAAAAAAAGAGGTGTAATACTATGAAAATGTGTCATTTTATTATTCGTGATAAGATCTCATTGGGTAGACCTTGCACGGATGATGATTTAAAAGCATTAGATTGCTATTATGAAAGTCCTGTGTTTCCTTGGGACGGTTCATCCACTTCACTCGACAATATTTTCGATAATATTAGTCCGCATTTTAGACATTTCATTGACCTGAGCGCTGAACTGATAATTGAAGAATAGCGCTGGATGTGACCATGTATAGTCTTTTCTTATTTGGGCTGTTTTTTACAGCCCCTTTGTTTTTATACTTCAGAACACCTTACAACAATTCTACTGACACCTCGGTATGTACAGGTATAAAGAATAAGATCGTCACCCGTATCCTTTACTTTATCCGAATCGGAGGGTTGTAACGTTTCGATTGACGTAACTGTATATGTACGCTTTTCTCCTTCCATATCCGTAAAGGATATTGTTGTGCCCTGCTTAAGGCGTCCGAGATAACCGAAATGACTTCTGTAATTATGGGCAGCTAAAACAAGGTTATCTGTTTTAGTTGAGCCGTAGTATCGGCACGGTGCGATTTTAAGTCTGCCGTAATCCCAATCTGACATAACAGGAAGATCAAGCCCGAGATCGGGAATTGAAATGTACCCGATATAACCGTAGCCGTCAATTTCAACAACCTTCATTTCCGTATCAAACGGATCAGTTTCAGCAGACGGTTTTATTTCGCCTACAAGCGATGTCATTAAACTTTCGGCTTGTTCCGCTGCTTTTTTGCTTTCATAGTTATTATACAAAAGGAGAGATGCCGCAGAAACAATCAGCGCCAAACCCAATGCGATAAGAGTAATACCGATTTTTCTTTTCATTAAGTGCTCTCCTTTTATATTTATTCACTTTCTTTTTTCCCGAGGTTAAGTATTGCCCAACCTATACTGAAAAGCAAAAGTCCCGAAATTGCAAAAACCGGCACAGGCCAATTAAGCTGACCTGTATGAGCAAGATCATCATCCGGCTCGGAAGGCTTCATCGGCACGGTTGTTTTTTCGTCTGTATCCTGTTCTGTTGTGGGTGTTGAGTCGGGTTTTGTTGTCGGTTCGTCAACATCCTTGTGCTTATTAATTATTGTAACGGTATTTGAGGATGTTTCGTAATAAACCTTATATCCGTCGGGAACCTGCGATTCAACGACACTCCAGATAAAATCTTTTGAAAGTCCATCCCAACGGTAATACCAATTGTTTTCTTCGTTCAATTCAATTTTTGCAAACTCTTCAAAATTGCGAAGAAGGACAATCTTAACACTGTCGGGGTGCTCTTTGACGGTTTCCCATTTTTTAACAACACTGATGTATGTATCGGTATCGTCAGCATCTTCCTTTGCATCGATTTTAGGACTTGCGTCGATGTCGTAAATCCATTCTTTTTTGTCAACGTCATATTCAGGAACACTGACAACAAACGGTGAAGAAATATAGTAACCTTCAACTTCCTCTGAAGGCACAATCAGATACAAACCGGGAGTAAGGTTGTCAAAAACAAGATTGCCGTTTTTGTCTGTACTCTTTTCAATATACAGTGCTGAGTTTACCTTCGCAACATAAGCAAGATGAATCGCAAATGAAGGATCCTGCAGATCGTCGGGATTAAATTCACTTTCACCAAAAGGTGAAACGAAATCATATTTCAATCCGTCGCCGCTTTTGCTTACCCGTGCAACAAAATACAAACGGAACGATGCATCTTCCAACGGTTTTCCTGTTGCAGAATCTGCAAGGTGAAGCGAAATGCTTCCTTTTTTATCTGTAAGTGCGACAGCTGACGGAGATACCGTAAGAACAAACACAGCAAAGCACATAATAACAGCAACAAGCACCGCAAATTTCTTGCTTTTCATTCCTTTCGCCACCTTTCCGACTGAACTTTATTTTTTATCCCTTTTCTTGAAACTTCTTTTCTTTTTTTCTTTCTTTGTTTTATTGTCGTTTTTGATTTCCTCGTTTTCCGCAACCTGCTCTTTGTTAGAACTGTTGCGAACCTTCTTTTTTTCCTTTGAGGACTTAATCATAAGGAAGATGAGAAGACCACCCAACATCGGAGCTGCAACGGCAGGTGTTACAATAAACGGATCAATCTGATACGCCTCGGTAATGACATTGATTTTCTTCTCTTCTTCAATGTTTTCAATTCTCGTACCTCGCACGAGCATACGGTGAGTATTGATTCCGTAAGGGGTACAGGTTACAAGGGTACAATAGTCCTGTCCTTTTTCAACATAAAGGTCATCAATCTGGTTCGGCAGAACAATAAGCACCTGATCAACCTGATATGTAATTGTACGGTCAAGGATAGTTATTGTAAAAATATCACCTACCTCAACCTTATCAAGGTTAGTAAACAGCTTTGCAGAAGGCAGTCCACGGTGTGCAGAAAGCACAGAATGCGTATTTACACCGCCGACGGGAAGACTTGAGCCTTCCATATGACCAACCGCAGAGTTGAGAACCTTGTCGCTCGTGCCGTGGTAAATGGGAAGCTGAATCTTAATCTTTTCAATCGTGATGTAACCCATCATTCCGTCTCCGTTGACGTCGAGCGTTGAATAATAATGGTCATCCAGCTCGCTGTATCCGACAAAAGGAAACGAAATCTTTCTGAGCTTACGGTTATAATCATCAGCCTTATTGAAATACGCCTGAAAATCTTCGGGAGTAAGGTTTTCAATCAAGCTGTCGTAGTTCATAACAGCCTTCGACTGCCTTTTCTCGTTCCAGAAATCACTTATCGTCGGATAAAGCAAGACACACAAGCCAATGAAAAAGATAGCAACCAAAGCTATAGTTGAGCTCAGACCGCTTTTCTTTTTCTTAGTCTTTTTCACTTTTTTCTTTGTGTTTTCTTTCATAATATATCTCTTGATTCTTTTAAAATTTTCAACGCCACAACCGACATTCGGTAACAGCGGTCAAAACTTTAATTGTATTTTCGGGATTACCCCTACCGGCAGGGGGCCGGTAGAGGAGTTTAGTTTTTACTGTGCAGCATTTGCCGCGGGAATCTTATGATTCTTCGGAGTTATCAGAATCTTCTGATTCCTCAGAATCGTCGGATTCTTTATCCTTTCAAGCAAATGTAGCCATTCTCTTCTTTGAAACAAGAATTACGAATGCTGCAAGCATAAGAAGACCGCCAACGATGTAAAAGATTGTGGTACCGATGCCGCCTGTGGATGGCAGTGTTGCACCGCTCTTGTTCTCTACTGTGAGGTGAACACGACCGTCTTCCATTGTAGTTTCATCTTTCTCTAAAGCACCAGAAACAGAATACTTCCATTTTGCATCCTCTGTACCATCAGTTACTGTTGATGGTTCACCACATGTAATAGTAACATTAATCGAATCTGTAAGAATGTTGTAGCCTTCCGGAGCTTT
>JAZSID010000001.1:0-9412 GCA_045533625.1 Acutalibacteraceae bacterium
AAAAGCCTGTCAAGTTGCTCACCTGTTTTTGCAGAAATGAAGATGATCGGTGCGTAAGACATAACAGGGAATTCGTTCATAAGCTTTTTACGGTATGAATCCATTGTCTTACCGTCTTTTTCAACTGCATCCCATTTATTAACTGCGATAATACAAGCTTTGCCGAGGTCGTGTGCGATACCTGCAACCTTTGAATCCTGCCCCGTAAAGCCTTCCTGCGCGTCAATCATAATTACGCATACAGTTGCTCTTTCAACAGCCATTCTTGCGCGGATAACGCTGTATTTTTCGATTGCTTCGTCAATCTTGCTCTTTCTTCTGATACCTGCAGTATCGATAAAAACAAAACTGCCGTGCTTATTTTCGATTATTGTGTCTGTTGCATCGCGTGTTGTACCTGCGATGTTCGAAACGATAACTCTTTCCTCGCCTGCGATTGCATTGATAAGTGAAGATTTGCCTACATTCGGCTTACCGATAACCGCAACCTTGATTTTGTCGTCATCGTCATTCTTTTCTTCCTCTTCAGGGAAGTATTTGATAACCTCATCAAGAAGGTCGCCTGTACCGTGACCGTGAACAGCAGAAACCTGAATCGGTTCACCGATGCAGAGGTTATAAAATTCATAAAATTCAAGCGGAGGTTCTCCGACTTTGTCGCACTTATTTACGCAAAGTACAACAGGCTTACCGCTACGCTGAAGCATAGCCGCAACCTCTTCATCCGTTGCCACAACGCCTGTTGTCATATCCGTTACCATAACGATAACGTCTGCGCTGTCGATAGCAAGCTGAGCCTGACGGCGCATCTGCGAAAGAATTATATCGTCTGAATGAGGCTCAATACCGCCCGTGTCAACAAGTAAAAAGTTATGATTAAGCCATTCACAGTCGCCGTAGATTCTGTCGCGCGTAACACCCGGGGTGTCGTCTACTATTGAAAGACGCTGACCGCAAAGCTTATTGAAAAGTGTTGATTTGCCGACATTCGGTCTGCCGACAACAGCAACGATAGGTCTTGCCATTATTATACCTCCTCTTCTCCCAAAATCCTTTGGAGTAACACATACCCGTCATTGTCAACGGGAGTAACTTTTATCTTTAATCTTTCCGAAAGCTCTTCGATACTCACATCGTCAAGGAAGAGGTCACCCTCTCTTCTTAATGAAACTGATGGAAGAAGCACTTCGTCAAACAGTTCAGTTTTTAAAAGTGCATCTGCGATGTCGTTACCGCACAGAAGTCCTGCAACGGTAATTCTTTCGCCGAAAAGCTTGTTTTCTATTTTTACCACATCAACGTGGAGATTTTTCACTTTTGATTGAACGGTGTCTGCGATGTACTTTATAAGTCCGTGTGCCGCAACACCCGTTGCCATTGTTATTTTACGCTCAGTCGGCAAAGAATAATCTTCCGACAGCTCATTTACTGCTTCGTCAAACTCTTTTTTGAGTAAAGACCACATTCCCACACCGTTTTCATACTGCGGAAAATCGCCGTATCTTTCGCAATCGGGAAGAGGTAAGCCTGCATTAAGGTAGAATTCATCCGCCGCAAAAGCTATATTCGTATTATTATAACATAAAAATGAAGAATTGTAACTATCTATTCGAAAAATTACATCTAAAGATTGCTCTTTTGTGAACGGATTTAAGTTTGCAAGTCCGTCACGGTGGCAGGTAAGGCCGACAGGCACAGCTGCAATACTCTGCACGGCAGGATAAAGCTTGCCTAACTCTTCAAGAGAATAGGTAAGTTCGTCACCGTCATTATATCCGGGGCACAGAACAAGCTGTGTATTGAGCTTGATTCCTGCATCTGCAAGACGCTTGATATATTCAAGCACTTTACCTGCTCTGTTGTTACCCATCATTTTAACACGAAGTTCGGGATTCATTGTGTGAACAGAGATATTCACGGGGCTGATGTGCATTTCAATGATTCTGTCAATATCCTTATCGCCAAGGTTTGTAAGCGTGATATAGTTGCCGAAAAGGAAAGAAAGGCGGGCATCGTCATCCTTGAAATAAAGGCTTTCACGCATACCTTTGGGCATCTGGTCGATAAAACAGAAAATACAGTTGTTTGCACAACGGCGCTGTTTATCCATAAGATAAGTTTCAAACTCAAAGCCTGTTTCACCGTGGCAGTTTTTAAGTTTAATCTTCTTCGTCTTTCCGTTTGGCTTTTCGAGCACGATATCAAGAATATCCTCGTCAACATAGAACTGATAGTCAAGCACATCACGGATTTCATGGCCGTTTATGGATATAAGCTTACTGCCCGCTTTGACAAAATGTCTTGAAGCAGGTGAATGTGGTTTTATTGAAGAAATTAAAACAGCCATAATTACCCCCTGAAAAAGTCAAAAAGGCAGAGAAAGGACTTTGCGGTCCATCTCTACCTTTCGCTGTTTCATTGAAAAGAACAGACTTATGCGTCCTTCTTTACTACGAGCTTACCGTTGTAATAACCGCAAGCTGCGCAAACTCTGTGAGCTCTCTTGAGTTCGCCGCACTGTGAGCACTTTACAAGCTCAGGTGCACTCATCTTCCATACGTTTGAACGTCTCTTGTCTCTTCTGGCTTTAGAAACTCTTCTCTTGGGTACTGCCATTTTTCAGCGCCTCCTTATTGCTAATAATAGTTCTTTACCGGTCATCCTCCAGCAACTGCTGCAAAGCATCCCACCTGGGGTCATATTCCCTGCCGCAGTCACAGGGGCCGTCATTCAAGTTTTTTCCGCATCGGTGACAAATACCGACACAGTCCTCCCTGCAAAGCACCTTCATGGGCAAGGACAACAAAATATCCTCTTCTACAAGCGGCTGAACATCATAATGGAAAGAATCGATGACAATAAAATCATCATTATCTTCGTCATTAAGCTGTGTTACCAGCACGTGCTCAATCGGAACTACGAATGTGCGTTCGAATTCAGAAGCACATCTGTCGCAGGCAAGGTTCAAGGTAAATTCCGCCGAAGCCACAAGGCTGACAATGTCAGTTGAGTTTTTAACCTCACCGCTGATGACCACATTCTCTTTGAATGGAAAGCCACCGTTGAAATAACAGTCGCTCATGTCGAGTGTAAAATTCACCTCGCGGGAAAAGCCTTCATTATTAAAGACAGGTTCAAGCTCAATAAAAAACATAGATTACCCTTCACCTCAAATGTCATGCACCGATTATTATATAATCAGAAGTGACATTTGTCAACAGTTAATCTCTAATTTTTTTCAGTTTGGATTAAAGTTTTTTGCAGAATTCAAAGATTTCAGCAGGAAGTTCTTCTTCATCAGCTGAAACTGTGAATACAAAGTTCTTTTCCTCAACGTGATTCTTGCTGAGTTCGTCAACCTTCTTAAGGAAAACTGCAAGCTCGCTGTAATCGCGAGTACCGATTCTGAGAGTTGCGTCAATAAGTACGTCTGTGATGTCGTGGTCACCTGCGCAGATACCGCAAAGGAAACCGTAAAATGCATCGTAACCGCTTACGCAGTAATGGTCTGTATCAATAAGACGAGCACGGTAGTTAACGTCGTATGTGAGCTTCGGCTGCTTTTCAACGCATACTACATTGCCGTTTGACTTTTCAATAGCCTCATTAACTTTTTCGATCAAACGCTTTGTCTTTCCTGAACCTTTTTTGCCTAAAATAAGAGATACCATAAGTATATCCTCCTTCTTATATTTTAAAATCCGTGAGTTTCACGAAATTTTAACCTGATTAATTAAGTCTTGCTTCGAGGTCAGCCTTTCTGTCCTCGTATCCGGGTTTGCCGAGAAGGGCAAACATATTCTTTTTATAACTCTCAACACCCGGCTGGTCAAACGGATTAACGTCAAGAAGATATCCGCTGATTGCACAAGCCTTCTCAAAGAAATAAATGAGATAGCCGAGGTTATATTCATCCATCTTTTCAACTTCAAGAACGATATTGGGAACTCCGCCGTCTGTGTGAGCAAGGATTGTTCCTTCAAAAGCCTTTCTGTTTACAAAAGAGAGGTTCTTGTTTGCAAGGAAGTTAAGGCCGTCAAAATCGCCTTCCTCTTCTTTGATTTCAACTTCTGTCTTTGACTTATCAAAAACAACAACTGTTTCGAAGAGAGCTCTTTCACCTTCCTGAATGTACTGACCCATTGAATGAAGGTCAGTTGAGAAAACAACAGATGCAGGGAAAATGCCCTTGCCGTCCTTGCCTTCGCTTTCGCCGAAGAGCTGCTTGAACCATTCGTTCATCATTGTGAATGAAGGCTCGTAGCTTACCATAAGCTCAATTCTCTTCCCCACTCTGTAGAGAAGGTTTCTGATTGCAGCGTACTTATAGCAATCGTTGTTTTCAATATCGCTTACTGCATATGCTTTCATAGCATCTGCCGCACCCTGCATAATTGCATCAATATCAATTCCTGCAACTGCAATCGGAAGAAGACCTACTGCAGTAAGAACCGAGTAACGTCCGCCTACATCATCGGGAACAACGAAAGTTTTGTAACCGAGTGTATCTGAAAGGGACTTGAGAGTACCCTTGCAAGCGTCAGTTGTTGCGTAAATCCTCTTTGCAGCTTCTTCCTTTCCGTACTTCTTTTCAAGCATGTCGCGGAAGATTCTGAAAGCTACTGCAGGCTCTGTTGTTGTACCTGACTTTGAGATAATGTTAACTGAAAAATCTCTGTCGCCGATAATTTCAACAAGCTCATTAAGAGAATCAGAGCTGATCGTATTACCTGCGAAATAGATTTCCGGTGCGCCCTTGCGAAGAAGATTGTAATTCTGCGACTTGATGAATTCAATCGCTGCGCGAGCGCCGAGATATGAACCGCCGATACCGATTACGATAAGAACTTCAGAATCGCTTCTGATTTTCTCAGCCGCCTTTTTGATTTCGACAAATTCCTCTTTATCATAGTTTTCGGGAAGAGTGAGCCAACCTAAAAAGTCACTGCCCTTTCCTGTTGCATTATTGAGTGCTTCATGTGCGGCAAGAACTTCAGCCTTTATGCCTTCAAGTGAATTTTCAGGCAAGAATGATGCCGCATATTTTAAGTTAAGTTTTACTGCCATTGTAATTGTGTGCCTCCGATGTATGCTATGCCAAAGTATAGATACCGATTATTTGTATATATTTTAACCTATTACAACCCTTTTTTCAAGTATTATTTAGTAATTTTTAATGTAAATTTCATCAAAATAGGCTCATTTATTACATAGAACAGCCAACAATCTACAAAAAACTGTTTTAAATGACAGCCTGTCAACATAGTGTGGCGAAGTCAGATTGTACTTCCCGAGCACCTCACCGTCAAGGCTGACCGTAACCGTGCCGAGAGTCTGATTTGACTCGACGGGAGCCTCGACCTCAGCAGCAAGTTCAACTTCCTGCACAATATCATTTTCTCTGCCTCTCGGGATTAAGACGGACATCGCAGGAGGTATCTGCGGTGTAATCTTTCTTTCCTCACCCATAACGATATTAACATCCGCAATAAGATTTTTGTCGATCTGAGGCGTCAGGGAAGAGTAATTCGCAAAGCCCCAGTTGAGCATCGCCTTTGCTCCTTCGAAGCGGTCAGAGCTGTTTGCAGAACCCATTACAACTGCGATAAGGCTTGTGCCGTCTCTCGTCGCCGTTGCTGAAACGCAACACCCTGCTTTGTTCGTAGTGCCTGTTTTCAGTCCCGTAGCACCGTTATAAAAACGGATTAATTTGTTTGTGTTTACCAGCTCCGTCTTTCCGTCGCGAAGTGAATCCATCCATATGGTTGTATATTCCTTTATAATCTCGTGTTTCATCAGTTCGCGCGACATAAGTGCGATATCATATGCTGTTGTAAGGTGATTTTCGCTGTCATCGTCAAGTCCCGTGCAGTTTTCAAAGTGTGTATTCTTCATTCCGAGCTGCGCGGCACGCTCATTCATCATAACAACAAAAGCCTCGTCACTGCCTGCAATATATTCGCCAAGCGCAGTACAGGCATCGTTCGCGCTGTATACGGCTGTTGCACGGAGCAGTTCATCAACACTCATTGTTTCTCCCTCTTTGAGCCATATCTGCGAACCGCCTTTCGAGGCGGCAACAGGACTCGTTGTAACAATATCCGTCAGACGGATTTTGTTACTGTCAAGAGCCTCCATAACGAGCAACAGCGACATTATTTTCGTCACGGATGCAGGATAGATTTTTTCGTGCTCGTTCATTTTCATGAGCACCTTTCCCGTAGTCTGATCCATAAGCACAGCCGCCTTCGCCTTTACTTCAATCGGCATTTCATCCTCTGCACTTGCCGTAATACACAACGGCACAATCATCACAATACATAACAAAACACTTATTAACCTTTTCATAAATATACCTCCGTTTCAATTAAATATATATGCAGTCAAAACTTAATCTTGCATAAGGATGAATTTTGAATTATAATTTAATGGAATTCGGAGGAAGACTTATGAAAATTGCTTTTTTTACACTCGGATGTAAAGTTAATCAGTATGAATCGCAGGCAATGGCTGAAAGAATGGTGAAATGCGGATTTGAGCTTGTTTCACCAAACGAAAAAGCTGATGTCTACGTTATCAATTCCTGTACAGTTACTGCAGAAAGTGACCGAAAGACACGTCAGACCGTGCGCAGATTCAAAAGGAAAAATCCCGACAGCATCGTAGTGCTGACGGGTTGTATGCCTCAGGCTTTTCCTGAGGATGCTGATGCGCTCAAGGAAGCTGATATCGTTTTAGGAAATAAGAATAATATAAGACTTCCCGAACTTATCGAAAGATATTTTTCGTGTTCACAGAGGATTATTGAAATTAAAAATCACGAAACGGGTGATAAATTCATCGGCGACAGCATTTCAGGCTTTGAAGGCAGAACAAGAGCTATCGTAAAAATCGAGGACGGCTGTAACCGTTTCTGTTCTTACTGCATCATCCCCTATTCAAGGGGCAGAGTGCGTTCAAAACCGATTGACGAGCTTGAAAACGAGCTTCGTACATTGAGTGATGCAGGGTTTATTGAAATCGTTCTTGTTGGTATCAACCTCTCTTCTTACGGAAGCGACATCGGTCTTAACATCTGTGATGCGGTTGAGCTTGCGGCAGGAATGAATTTTGAAAGAATCCGTTTAGGTTCTCTTGAGCCTGACCACATTACGGATGACGTTATCGACAGACTTGCAAAAATCGACAAATTCTGTCCGCAGTTCCATATTTCTCTTCAAAGCGGTTGCGACAATACTCTGAAAGCAATGAACAGACATTACACAAGTGCCGAATATAAGGAGCTTTGCGAAAAACTGCGTTCGGCTTTCAAGGACACAACAATCACAACGGACATTATGGTCGGTTTCCCCACGGAAAGCGAAGAGGACTTTGCAGACAACGTGAACTTTGCAAAGGAAATCGGATTCGAGAAGGTGCACGTCTTTCCCTATTCCCCGAGAGAGGGTACGCGCGCCGCAAAAATGGAGCAGATTGAAAAAAGCATCAAAGAAAAGCGCAGCCGGATTATGATTGAGGAAACAGAAAAAATCAGACAGGAATTCCTCAATGCGCAGATTGGCAAGACAGTTGAAGTCCTGCTTGAAACAAGGCACGATGATAACTTTACGGAAGGTTACACAAAGAATTATACACCAGTAAAAGTTAAGGGTTCTCACCCTTGCGGTAAGGTTGTTACGGCAAAAATCACTGCAACAGACGGCGATTTTTGTATCGCAGAAAATGAATAACGTTTAACGGTAGGAACAAATCCTACCGTTTTTGTTGTACAAATTCGGGTTAATACGATTAATCTTAATCATTTAAAAAATTTTTAACGGACAATCACGAAAAGAGATGTGGCACATAGAATGTTAGTGTAGGGCACGAGGCAATCCCTTCTGCCCCAATCCGAAAGGAGGTCACGACATGGGTTGCTGCAATAACTGGGTATTTCTCCTTATAATCATCCTTTTATTCTCTGAGTGCGGTTGTAACAACAATTGCGGTTGCAATAATAACTGCGGTTGTAACAACAACGGTTTCCTCAACAACAACGGTTGCGGCTGCTAACCGTAAATGCATCGAACCCGCAGACATGAGTCTGCGGGTGTTTTTTCAATAAATCGTGCTGAGAAATTGATACCAACATTCTCCGCAAATATAAATCTGATAACAAAAAAGGACGGCAAAATGCCGTCCTTTTTGTTACATCTCGAATTTACTGTCAGGTTCTGCAGGAAGATTGGCTGTATTGAGGTCACCGCCTCTTTCGGTAAACATCGAATAAAGTTCAGCCTTTCGCTCGTCTGTGTAGGAATACTGCCACAAGCGGTTGATTTTTCCGAAGTCTTCGAATGTTTCATCGGGAAGCACTTCAATTTTCTCAAGGCTATACGGTAACGGGATTTTGACCGTACCGTCCGACGTAATATAATGAGCCTTTGCAATCTCAATTGCTCGTCTGTTAGCCTCGATCCGTGGATATTCCTCGTCGAATTTGATTCGCGTAATCGGGAACACTGCAACCTCTGCATCAAGCAGCTCGTAAGCCTTAGTCGAAAGACCTCTGTGTCCGTGATGAGAAATCTGCACAACGTCGCATTTAAGTGTTTCGCCGTATCTCTTTTCAAGCTCGACGGATGCAAGGGCACTCGCATCGCCCGGAATAAAAATCCTTGAATTTTCAGCCGTGAGCATAACCATACAGGAAGAATCGTTGTAATCCTCTACCTTGTTCGGGTAGATATCCTCGTGTGTACCGAGTACGTCAAACATAAGGTTTCTTATATAGAAACGCTGACCCGTGTGGATTTTGTATGTGGGAATCTTGGTTTCAGAGAGCATTTTAAAAAGCTTCTTTGAAAGCATAACTTCTTCCCTTGTCCACTCTGTATGAGCATAATATGTGTCAGGGATAAGGTTTGAATAAACACCTTCGATGATTGTATCGTAACAGTTATAACGAAGGTAATCCATAAACTTACTGATATGGTCTGAATGTGCGTGAGTAAGAAGCCAACCGTTGACAACAACCTTCTGTCCCTCGGGTGTTCGCTCACGCATAAATTTATAGATTCTGTCGTTATCATTGAACTGCAGATAGTGACCCGAATCAACTATAAAGAAGCTGTAATCGGGGCATTGCACAAGCAGGCACATACCGCAATCAATAAGCGTCTGGTCGTTCTCAAAGCCATAGAATGCAGTTTCACATTCGCCCTTACACTCTGTTTTTTCAAACTGAGGTATGTATTCGTTTTCGCTTGCAGCAACACGCAGGACACCGTCACAAGGGGTAAAAAAGGCGTTGATAACAACCTCACCCCTGAGGCAGGTGTAGAGGTTGCCGTTATTTTCAGTTTCCTGCAAAACGGAAAATCCGTCATCCACAAGCAGGTTTATCCAATTTTCATACTGCAGAGCATCAACA
>JAZSID010000034.1:0-10211 GCA_045533625.1 Acutalibacteraceae bacterium
TGCCTGCTCAGCCAATACGGGCAACGGATTCTGAAGTCCGTCATAAATTTGTCCGAGAAGTCCGGGTCCGAGCTGTGCGGAGAGCATTTCGCCCGTGAAATCAACGTCGTCACCGCACTTAATGCCACCCGTCATTTCGTAAACCTGAATCTGTGCGATGTCACCGCGGATACGGATAACCTCACTTTTGAGTTTTGTATTGTCAACATTAACGAAGCAAATTTCGTTCATTGAAACGTTACCTTCAAACCTTACGGAAACAAGGTTGCCGTTAATGCTTACTACCTTACCTTTGTTTTCGGTCATTGTATAACCTCCGATCTTTCTCCATTCAAAATGGAGCTGTAGATATTTCTGTATGCGGATTCTCCGCTTTCTGTGTCAAACTTTCTTATACGCTCAATAAGTTTTAATTTCAGTCCGTAATAAAACACATACTCCTCCGAAAAGGAATCCATCGGTCTGAGCGTTTCAAGGAAATCAAGACGGTAGCGGTTAAGGAACTTTTCCGCTTCCATCGGACTTTCAATTTCAACAGCCGTACGCACCGCCTGCAAAAGCCCTGCAGGGAAAGACTGATTTCCTGCATCAAACTGCTTGTTCATTTTATCCGCGCGGAGCTTTGCGAGAGCGAGGCGAAGATTGCGCTCACCTTCGTTCCATTTTTCAACCAATACGGATGATGATTTTTCAGGATTCCTCGACGGGGCAAGCGTCAGCTTTTCAAATTCGAGCTGTGCTTTTTTACCGAGAAAGCGCTGACAAAGTTCCGTAAATCTCTCCTGCGTTATGGGCAACGGAGTGCTTTCGGAAATTCCGTCAAGCGACGGCAATTGAGATATCAGATAATATTCAGCCATAATTATTCAGCCTCTTTCAGAAGTGCAGTAACCTTGGGACTGAGATAATTTGAAAGCATATCCGTAACAGCCTCTGCGGAATAATCGTAATAAACTGCACCGTTGTTTACGGCAATACGGAATCCGCCGTCAAAGTTATCGTTAGCCTTAAGTGTAACACCGCCGAGCATTTTTGCCTTAAGCTCCGCAAGAAGTGCTTTTTCGAGCTTCTCAATATCTGCGCTGTTAAGAATAACAGAAATATCCTCTGCCTCGGGCTTGCCTGCCCAACATTCAACCGCGTTGACAATGAGTTTTGCGAAAGCATCTGATGAATAAACAGCGTTAACATTTCCGCCAACAATCGCACCAAGCTCTCTTGCAACGCTTTCTCTGAATGAAATAAGAAGATTACGTCCTGCCTGACGGATTGCATCTTCGCCCGATTTAACGGTTTTTTCGTTTTCAGCTTTTGCATCAGCCATAAGCTTATCAGCCTGAGCCTGAGCGTCAGCGATGATTTTTTCCGCCTCAGCCTTTGCAGACAAAAGAATTGCTTCAGCCTGATTTTCAGCAGCCTCTACACCGTCTTTTTTAATCTGCTCAATAAGTTCCTGAAGTTGAATTTCCATATTACAGTCTCCTTTTACAGTTTTTAGAACTGTGTTTATGTTTATTTTTTACGTATTTTACTCTAAAAAACATAAAGAAACCAACAATCCCCTACAGACAGCTGGTTCCTTTCGTTTTCAATATTAATACCAAATATTATATCACACTCATCAGTTTTGTCAACACTTTCGAAAGCTATCTTTGTTTTGAAATGGCAGATTTTGTGAAACCCATTGCCTGCTTACGCATTGCTATAAATCAATTGAACGTCATAGGTATATAAGCATTATGATTTTATAAAATCGGCATATTGAAGTAAAAACCGTTAAATGTTATACTTTAGTTATAAAAACACTTGACATTCACCTAAGGTAAAAGTTTATTATTGGATTGAAAGGAGGCTGTTTATGAAAATTAAAGAGGCAATTGAACGGACAGGATTAACTGACCGAGCAATCAGATTATATATTGACAACGGTCTTTTCACTCCAAGCATAGAAGAATCTTTTAGCGGAAGAAAGAGCATTGAATTTTCTGAAAGTGATATTGAACGACTTAACAACATCGCAATGCTCCGAAAAGCGGAATTTTCGATTGCAGATATCAGGAACATGATTGATAAGACCGAAATAGAAAAGGTCGTAAAAAAATATATAGAAGAAGCAAAAGCTGAAATAAACCACAAAACTATAATCGTTGAAAAATTAAAAAATATTTCGTTTAATGAGGAAGTAACCATAGAAACGATATGTGCCTCTCTTTCGGCAACTGTTGAGAAAAACGAAATTCCCCTCGAAGACTTAGATCTGACTGTTAAAGAAAAGGTTAAGAAAGCGGTATTAATTATTTTTGCTAGTCTTCTTTTACTTTTTTCGGTTGTTTTTCTGATCATGATATGTGAGATTATTTTCGATTTTCGTTTTATTCGTTTTGATCCCGATATGCTTGCTTTTTTGTGTGTTCATAGTTGCTGGTTATTTTTGATTGCACTATCAATATTGGTACTTTGGAAAAGTACAGGAAAACGTTTTATAAAAACCAACCGAGGAAAAGCCAAGAGAATAACTGCCGTTTTGGTCGGAATTTCAATAATCGGTTGTATTGTATTAACACCTTTTTCGATTCTTCTGGCGGCTTTTTGCCCTTCGCCTTTTTATTCACAAACAGCAGATATTGAAAACTATATGGAATTTGATGATGTTCTTGACTCAGAGTTTAACAGCGACTACAGTAACTATCCGATATACGATATATTTCCTCAAAAAATTCCTTTAAGTGCAAAAATAACTTCTCATTACCCATATAACCCCAAGGTTCCGGACACAACAAAATATTATTATAAATTAACTTCTTGTCCGGGCTGTAACTATGGCACATACGATATATGTGCCGAATGGGTATTGAGTGACGATGAATATGAAAGAGCAAAAAAATCTCTTCCCGATGATATATGTCTGGAAAATGATCTTTTCACCATTTCTCAACTTGAAACAAATGGGGAGCACAAAGAATATCTTATAAACCAAAGAAAAGAAAACAACGGGTATAGAATTGAAACCAGTGGTAATTGGACAGTAATTTATTATATAAACGAGGAGAAGATGGGTTGCTCATATCTTATTGGAGCTTATAATGATACGGAGCAGAAGATGCGGTATATTGCTTCATCATGTTGCGGACACGACGAGTTCGAAAACGGACCGTATTATCAAAATCTTGATTGGTAAACATTTAATTGTTTTTATTCAAAAACTGCCTCAATCGCAAAAAATTGACATTAATAATTTTCATTCTGATTACAACAATAATAATGCAGACGCAAGAAAACTTTTAAAAAGGAGTGAAAAGTTATGTCAAGCAAGAAGAACGTAGTTCCCGAGGCAAGAGAAGCTCTCGACCGTTTCAAGATGGAGGCTGCTTCTGAAGTAGGCGTTAACCTTAAGCAGGGTTACAACGGCGACCTCACATCAAAGCAGGCTGGTTCAGTCGGCGGTCAGATGGTTAAGAATGTGAACCCCGTACGAACTATGAAATTCGATAGACAGTGTCGCATCGTCAACGGGCATAAAACAACTGTTAAATATACTTTTCACCTTTCCGCCTGAACATAGTAACCCCCGATGCACGGTTAATGCATCGGGGGTTAAGTTTAAATATGATTATTTAATAGGCATCAACTGTTGGCTTCGGAGTTTTCTTTGATACTGTCTACCGTTAACCTTACGGTATTGTTTTCCATTATTCCGAATCCGTCGGATGTTTTGGCAGAAAAAATCGGCTCATTATCCCTGTACGCAGTCACTGTACCTGCACTCAAAGAAAATACCGTGTCAGTGTGACCTTTTTTTATTCCGTAAGAGCCTGAAAATCTGCCCTTGATATCATCAGCAATATTAAGCCTGATGCTGTCGCATTCCGAAACCTCGATTTGTCGGTCAACGGTAAAAATAATAAGTGAAAGCTTTTCGTTCATGGCGTCACCTGATATCCGCTTTGTACTTGTTGAATACGTCATCTATTGCTCCTGACATAAGAAAATACTGTTCAGGAATATTGTCGCATTCTCCCGAAAGGATTGCTTCGGCACTTTCGACGGTCTTTTCCAACGGGACATATATGCCCTGCTGACCTGTAAAGCTCTCTGCAACATGGAAAGGCTGGCTCATAAAACGCTGTACACGGCGGGCTCTTTTTACAACAACCTTATCTTCAGGAGAAAGCTCTTCCATTCCGAGAATAGCAATAATATCCTGAAGCTCGGCATATTTTTGCAAAACGCGCTGTGTTTCCTTGGCTACACGATAGTGTCTGTCACCGACAAAATCCGGAGAAAGAACTCTTGATGAAGACTCCAGAGGATCAACTGCCGGGTAAATACCCAATTCAACAATCTTTCTTGAAAGAACCGTTGTTGCATCAAGGTGTGAGAACGTTGTAGCAGGAGCAGGGTCTGTAAGATCATCGGCAGGAACATAAACAGCCTGTACCGATGTTATTGAGCCGTTACCCGTTGACACAATTCTTTCCTGCAGCTTACCCATTTCGGATGCAAGCGTAGGCTGATAACCAACAGCCGAAGGCATCCTGCCCAGAAGAGCAGATACCTCACTGCCTGCCTGAGTAAAACGGTAGATATTATCAATAAACAAAAGCACGTCCTTGTGTGATTGCTCACGGAAATACTCGGCCATCGTAAGACCGACAAGGGGCACTCGCAGTCTTGCACCGGCAGTCTCGTTCATCTGACCGAAAACCAGGGAAGTTTTGTTGATAACTCCCGATTGATTCATTTCGTTCCAAAGGTCATTGCCTTCTCGTGAGCGTTCTCCTACCCCGGCAAAGACCGAGTAACCGTCATGTTCAAATGCAACATTACGGATAAGCTCCATAATAAGAACTGTTTTGCCGACTCCCGCACCTCCGAAAAGACCGATTTTACCGCCTCTTACATACGGAGTCATAAGATCGATAACCTTAATACCTGTCTCAAGTATATCGTTGGCAGAAACAATCTCTGCAAATGAGGGAGCAGGATGATGTATCGGCCAATGCTCTTTGGCATTTATAGCTTCTCCGCGATCAATGGGCTTGCCTGTAACATTAACCATTCTGCCCAGGGTTTCTTCACCCACACAAATTTTAATCGGCGCGCCTGTATCAACAGCCTTGATACCTCTCGACATACCGTCAGTAGGATTCATTGAAATGCATCGGACTTCACCGTTGCCGAGGTGCTGTGATACTTCAAGAGTATATATTTCGTTATTGACTTCAACATTTATGGCATTGAATATATCGGGAATATCGAATTTATCAAAAAGAATATCGACTACGGGACCCGTAATTCTTTGAACCATTCCTACGGAACCTTCAGCCATATATCATTCATCTTCTTTCGTTGAGTATTCAGCTGAAATTTCAATAACATCAGCTGTAACCTGACCCTGACGTATGCGGTTAATCTGGGTTTCAAGCAGAACACAGTATTCGCACGCCGTATCATAAGCGGAGCGCATAGTTGTAAGCGTTGCCGCCTGTGCACCCAAAGCAGCTTCAAGCACTTTTTTGTACAGGATTGAAACAAATATTTTTTTGGATGCATTATTTACAACGGTTTCTTTATCCGGAACAAACATCGAATTACCGTTATCACTTTCTGTCTCGTCTGCGCTGAACAGGTCACATACCACAGGGGATTGCTTCATCATATTAATGTATTCAGGATACACAATACGGACTGATGAAATCTTTCCCTCCTGCATAAGACAGCATATTTCTTCAAACAACTCCTGAACCTGAAAGTATAAAGGTATATCGTCGAAATTATATTCTCTTGCATAAGAAATACCTTTTACACGGAAAAGCTCGCCGACTTTTTCCCCACAGGAAAATATAAATGAAGGTTTCTCTTCCGATTCAATTATACTTTCAAAAAAATTAAGAAGCTCTGAATTAAACGCACCGCACATACCCTGGTTTGCACCAATAACTATGTAGCATACAGGTGCATTTGTGTTATTGAAATAAAACACATCATTGAATTCCTTACGGTATTTTTTATAAAGCTGAGCGCACTGTTGCTCATATTTTTCATAGTTACCGTAAAGTGTATTCAGACGTGAATATTTAACTGTTGAGGCTGTTTTCATAGCCAGAGTGAGTTTTTTTGTTGAACGTATGACCTGTAGCTTCTTTTTCAAGTTTTGTACCGTGGCCATAATCAAAACCTCGCTGAGAACTCAACGAGAGCCTCGCCGAGTTCGTTTTTCAGTTTATCGTCAAATTTAGCTGCAGTCCTGACTTTTTCAACAAGACCTGCTTTTTTCTCTGCAAAGTATTTATAAAGTTCCTTTTCGAAATTCTCCATATCTTCCGGACTTATTCCGTCAGCATATCCTGCACTGACAGCGAAAATAAGGATTGTCTGCAGATGGTCGTCGATCGGCTTGTAACGACCCTGTTTGAGAGCTTCTGTCAGAAGTCTGCCGGAAGCCAGGGTAGCTTTGGTAGCATCATCGATATCAGAACCGAATTGCATAAATTCAGCAAGTTCACGGTATTGGGCAAGTCGGGTTCTGAGAGAAGATGAAACCTTCTTCATAACAGGATTCTGTGCTGCACCGCCGACACGGGAAACCGACAGACCGACATTGATAGCAGGTCTCTGACCTTCGTTGAACAGCTCGGCATCAAGGAAAATCTGTCCGTCCGTAATGGAGATTACATTAGTCGGAATATAGGCAGAAATATCGCCGGCAAGCGTTTCGATAATCGGAAGAGCTGTAATTGAGCCTCCGCCGAGTTCATCAGAAAGATGCGCTGATCTTTCAAGAAGTCTGGAATGCAGGTAGAAAATATCACCGGGATAAGCTTCACGGCCCGAGGGTCGGTGAAGAAGAAGTGAGAGCTCACGGTAAGCAACGGCGTGTTTTGAAAGATCATCGTAGATAATCAAAACATCCTTGCCGCTGTACATAAAATGTTCGGCAATAGCTGTGGCTGAGAATGGAGCAATATACTGAAGTGCCGCTGATGAAGAAGCCGGTTCAGCAACAATGACCGTATAATCAAGAGCTCCGTGGGATTTAAGCTTATCCTTGATCTCAGCAACAAGTGTATCCTTCTGACCGATTGCAACATATATACAGATTGTATCTTTTCCTTTTTGGTTGATGATCGTGTCAATCGCAATTGCTGTTTTACCAGTCTGTCGGTCACCGATAATGAGCTCTCTCTGTCCCTTACCGATAGGTACAAGAGCATCGATAGCTTTGATTCCCGTGTGAAGCGGTGAATTTACCGGCGCACGGTCCAGAATGCTGGGAGCTTTGAATTCAATGGGTCTTTTTCCCTCACAAGTAATATAGCCCTCAGCATCAATCGGATCACCCAAGGCATTCACTACCCTTCCGAGAAGCGAGTTACCTACGGGAACCGAAGCAATTCTACCGACTCTTCTGACACGTGTACCGCTTTCAATATGGGCAAAATCGCCGAAAATGACGCAACCGATACGGTTTTGCTGAATGTCAAGAACCATACCTCTTTCTCCACATTCAAATTCAACAACTTCACCGTACATAATATCGGCAAGACCGTCCATCCAGCATATACCGTCAGATACAGTCAACACCCTGCCGAGCTGGAAAACATAGATCTGAGGACGGAAAGACTCTGCTTTTTCCGAAAACTCCTGAATAAGATGACCTACCGTATCTGTTGTCAGAATAGGTTCTCGGTTAAGATTCTTAGAAAAACGATAAAGCTCTTCTGCAACAGTTCCGTCATAAACGGTATCACCGATTCTCAACTTGAGTCCTCCGATAAGATCAGGATCCTCAAGCACCCATAAGGATGTTTTACCGCCGACAGCTTCAAGCATCGCCGTGGTAGCTTCATCAACCTTTTTCACTATTGTCTCATCAAGAGGATATGCCGACGTAAGAGTAACATAGAGCACATCATGATGCTTTAAATATGCCATATCGCCGGGAGTAAGTTTTATCTGAGGGAGAATAGCATCTATAACATCGGCATCAAGGTCTCTTATTGCTTTCTGATATTTTTCAAAAGAAAAGAGCTTTATTACATTTTCACGCATTATCAAAAAAAGCTCTTCACGGGCATCTTCAATCATCTCGCGATGAATTTCACTGCAAAGATGATTACGGAATTCTTCAATCTGTGCAATCTTTTCGTCAACAGCTGCCTGTGCTATTGCGATTTCTTCAGCGTCACTCTCTACTGATTCCTCAGGCTGATATTCATCAAAAACGGGCATAGCTGTTTTTTCGGCTTCTTCTGCTTCGTCGAGCTCACGGTTGATTTTTTCAAAGCGTGTGTTGAAAATGGACTTAACCATTTTTCTGCCGAATAAAAACAGTATAACTGCAAGAATTATAAAATTTATAATTACATATTGTATTTCCATAACATCATACCCTGTGCGAAATTATGTTGTTAACAAAAATCTCTGTAACAGTCTCCATTTCGGGGGCAACAGATTTAACGATTTTTTCGCATTCATCACTTATACTGTCTCTGTATGCATTGATTTCGTTAAGACTTTCTCTTTGTGCGGCTTCAATTTTCTTTTTGCCTTCGGACTGTATTTCCTGTGCTCTGACCTTGGCTGCACTTTTTCTGGCTTCAAGGTCAAGCACCTTTTGCTCCTGAATGTATTTTTGATTTTCAGCAGTAAGTCTTTCGATTTCCGCTTTCTTTTCTCTTGCGGCATCAATTTTTTCTTTTCTGCTGTCAAGCATTCTGAGAACAGGTGTAAAAAGAAGGTTCTTAAGTATCAGCATAAGAAACATAAAACAAATAACAGTCCAGATTACTACAGAAATCTGTATATTCATAATATTTCTCCTTGAGTAACCGCTGACAAGCGATTATTGAAACTTGAACAGAACTGATTTATGCGATTTTTGAAACAAGCATAAAAGCAATAAGAAGTCCGTAAATTGTAAGAGCCTCCATAAGTGCAAGGGAAATAATAAGTGTTGAACGTATATCCTTTGCGGCATCGGGCTGACGTGCAATACTTTCCATGGCCGCTTTAGCTGTTATACCCTGACCGATAGACGGGCCGAGTGTACTGAGTGCGATTGCGATTGCTGCTGAAATTGCGATAATAGCTGAATCTGTCATAATAAAAACTCCTTTAAATATTATTCTGTAACTTCATCCAAATAGATAGATACGAGCATTGTAAATACTATTGCCTGCAGGGCACAAAACAGAATCGAAAGTGCCATCATTACAACAGGCGCACCTATCGGAAGGATGTGATAAAGCTCTTCTGTTACCGTTTCTTCACCGAAAATGTTACCGTAAAGTCTCAACGCCAGAGAGGCAGGCTTGATTATTTCATCAAGGAGCATCAGAGGAAGCATAAAGAACATCGGTGATACAAAACGCTTGAAATAGTGCTTGACGCTGTGTCGTATTCCGGATATCTGCAGGAATACAAAAGTAAGAATACCAAGCCCTAATGTTACGGACAGGCTCGCCGTCGGAGCCTTGACATAATCCGTAAGACCAACTCCGGGAATAAGTCCCGAATAGTTCGAAAAAATAATAAAAATAAAAAGCGAAGCTAAAAAAGTAAAGTATTTTCTGGCTTTTTTCTTTCCGAGAGTATCTGAAAAGAAATTATCAAGATACTCAACACCCGTTTCAATGATATTCTGAAATTTACCGGGTCGTTCCTTCAGATTTTTCTTTACGATAAGAGAAAGAATTGCAATAACAGCAAGAATAATCCACATCGTTACAACCTCTCCGGTAACATCAAGAAAACCGAAAATGCTGAAAAGCACCTTAGATTTTTCACCCATCAGGGTCTTCCTCCTTTCTCTTTTCCGATTGCTGAAGACTCTCATTATATCTGAGAAGCTTCTTTGTAAAAATAATCATCGGTAAGGTCATTCCCAAAGCTGCACCGATCAGAAGATACATCGGATCGTATTCGTTTTTTTGACCTGTAAAATATACAACAACAAGAAATCCTATTTGTATCAACTGCCTTAAAACCGTCACAGCCGAATACTTTTGGGGATTTTTTACCAGAACAGTTTTCGACAGCAAGTAGTTAACAAATGCCACTCCTACCCCAACCGCCGCAGAAACAGCCGCTCCGATAAGATCAGAAATCATAAGTTCACCTTCTTATGTTGCTATGATTTTTCATTATATCACTCCGATATCATTTTTCAAGTAAAATACGAATTTTTTCCGATATATCCACCATTAATC
>JAZSID010000075.1:0-13360 GCA_045533625.1 Acutalibacteraceae bacterium
CGAAATTATTAGAAAGTATTTAGACACAGACCTTGAAAGAAAAGAATATGAGCCTCTCTTCGCTTGCGCAGGTGAGGTTGCCGCAAAGCAGAAGAAAAAGCGATTTTTCGTAACCTGCGATAACTACGTTACAATGTCTGACGGTACAGGTATTGTTCATATCGCTCCCGCATTCGGTGAAGACGACTCCAAGGTCGGCAGAAAGTACGACCTTCCGTTCGTTCAGTTTGTTGACGGTGCAGGTCATATGACAGACAACACACCGTTCGGCGGTCTTTTCGTTAAGGATGCAGATATGCCTATCCTTCAGGACCTTGAGGACAGAAAGCTTCTCTTCTCTGCTCCGAAGTTTGAGCATGACTATCCGTTCTGCTGGCGCTGTGACACTCCGCTTATCTACTATGCAAGAGAGTCATGGTTCATCGAAATGACAAAGGTTAAGGATAACCTTATCAAGAACAACAACACAATCATCTGGATCCCCGAGAGCATCGGTAAGGGACGTTTCGGCGACTGGCTTGTAAACGTTCAGGACTGGGGTATCAGCCGTAACCGTTACTGGGGTACTCCGCTTAATATCTGGGAATGCGAATGCGGTCACAGACATTCAATCGGCAGCATTGAAGAACTCAAGAGTATGTCTGACAACTGTCCCGACGAAATCGAGCTTCACCGTCCGTACATTGACGCTGTTACAATCAAGTGTCCGGAATGCGGCGGCGAGATGAAGCGTGTTCCCGAAGTTATCGACTGTTGGTTCGACTCAGGCGCAATGCCCTTCGCTCAGCACCACTATCCGTTCGAGAACAAGGAGCTCTTCGAATCTCAGTTCCCTGCAGACTTCATTTCAGAAGCTGTTGACCAGACAAGAGGTTGGTTCTATTCACTTCTTGCAATCTCAACTCTTATCTTCGACAAGGCTCCGTTCAAAAACGTTATCGTTCTCGGCCACGTTCAGGACGAAAACGGTCAGAAGATGAGTAAGTCAAAGGGTAACGCAGTTGACCCGTTTGATGCACTTGCAACATACGGTGCAGACGCAATCCGTTGGTACTTTTATACTAACTCTGCTCCGTGGCTTCCGAACCGTTTCCACGGTAAGGCTGTTACAGAGGGTCAGCGTAAGTTCATGGGTACACTCTGGAACACATACGCTTTCTATGTTCTCTATGCAGAGATTGATCAGTTTGACCCGACAAAGTATGTGCTCAACTACGAAAGCCTTTCAGTTATGGACAAGTGGCTTCTTTCAAAGCTCAACACAATGGTTGGTGTTGTTGACAACAACCTTGAAAACTATAAAATCCCCGAAGCTTGTAAAGCACTTCAGGAATTCGTTGACGAGATGAGTAACTGGTACGTCCGCCGTTGCCGTGAACGTTACTGGAAGCAGGAGCTTGACGAGGATAAGATCAACGCTTACCTCACTCTTTACCACACGCTCGTTACAGTTGCAAAGACAGCAGCTCCGATGATTCCGTTTATGGCTGAGGATATTTACCAGAACCTTGTATGTTCAGTTGACAAGGACGCTCCCGAAAGCATCCACCTCTGCTCATTCCCCGAAGTCAACAAAGACTTTGTTGATGCAGAGCTTGAAAAAAATATGGACATCGTTCTCAATATCGTTGGTCTCGGACGTACAGCACGTAACGGCGCTAACATCAAGAACCGTCAGCCTCTCGGCTCAATGCTCGTTAATGCAGGTACAGGTGTCAGCCTTGACGGTTACTTCGCAGACATCATCAAGGAAGAGCTCAACGTTAAGGAAATCACATTCGTTGACGAAGCAAACGACCTTGTGAGCTACAACTTCAAGCCGCAGCTCAAGACACTCGGACCCAAGTACGGTAAGCAGCTCGGCGAAATCCGCAACCTTCTTACTGAACTTGACGGCACTGCAGCAAAGAAAGAACTCGACGCTAACGGTTGCATTAAGCTCAACATCAGCATCGGTGAAATCGAGCTTACAGCAGACGACCTTCTTATTGAAACAATTCAGAAGAGTGGTTTGTTCTCTGTTTCAGATTTCGGCGTAACAGTTGCAATCGACACAGAGCTTACACCTGAGCTTATCGAAGAAGGCTTTGTTCGTGAAATCATCAGCAAAATCCAGACAATGCGTAAGGACGCTGACTTCAACGTAACAGACCGAATCGTTATTTCAGTTGCAGGTAACGACAAGATTGCAGAGCTTATCACAAAGAATAAGGACATGATCTTTACAACAGTTGTTGCAGACGAAATCGTTACAGGCGAAGCAGACGGCTACACAGCTGAATGGAACATCAACGGCGAGAAAGTAACACTCGGAGTTAAGGTTTCAGAATAATTAAATAAAGTTAAAAAGCAGTAACAACTGAAAAGTTGTTACTGCTTTTTGTTTTATTGATTACTGAACGCTTTCGTAAAGCTCAACGAATTTGCCTGCAACAGTTGATGCTGTGTGCTCACCAAAGGAGATAAGACACCATGTGTCGTTGTCAAACTCGTCGTTCTTCTCGCTGTATTTCATACCTGCCATTACGAACTCGGGATCGGGCTCGATATAACCGATAGCGTCGTTTGCAAGGTCGAAGATGATTGTGTTCTCGCCAAACATATCGCGGTAGCAATCGTACTGGAAGTCTTCAAGGCCGTCGCCGCCGTTAAGGATTTCACCGTAGTGTTCACCCGGGCTGATGAGAACCTGGAGAGAATCGCCAAGTTCCATATAGCCGCATTCTGTTACTTCGTAGTACTTTCCTGTTGTGTTGTCATAAAGGAAGAAGTAATCTGTGATACCTGACTTGCCGATAATATCAAGAAGTACGTTTGAAACTTCGATAACGTACTGCATATTCTTGATGTTGAGCAACGGCTTAACCGGTTCAGCTTCAACAGGTGTCCAGCCTTCATACCATACAGTGTAATTTTCCTGGCCTTCATACTCAGCAACGCCGAGGAAGTCGCCGAGCTCAAAGTTGAGTGCTTTACACTCAGCCTCTGTCAACTCCATACCGAGAAGCATATATCCGATTTCGTAACCGTAACGAACAGTTGATTCGTATCTTGTAAGGTCAAGACCGTCGTCTGCATAGTGGCTGTCCTCCGTAACTGTACCAACTGCACCCTGAATGAAGATAAAGTTATAACCGGCCTTGTTGAGAACTTCCTCTATGTAAGGAATAAAGTCAGCAGAAATAACCGTATGACCATAGCCTGTGCTTTCAGGATGACAGCCGAACGTTGTGATAATTGTCGGAGTTGCGCCCTTCTGGTCAGGTGTGAACTCAAGACGGTACATATTGCCGTCATAGTTATACGGAGCTGTTCTGTCGCGGAGGTAATCGTCACCGATATCCATCTTTGAAAGTGTGAGCTCACCTGTCTTCATATCTGCATGAGCAGCTTTGATTGACTTAGCTGTCTGGTCGATGATTGTCTGAAGGAACTTGCGGTCAACACCACTCTTGAGGTCAGCAATGCCGAGTGCGCCGAGTGTGATATTGTTAAGAACGTTAGTTACAGTATCATCCCATACACCCTGAAGGTCGATACCTGAGTGAGTATGAGTAACAGAAACGTTGATGCTTACGATGTCGTTAGCCTCAGCAAAATCTTTAACAGCAGCACGGATAAGTCTTACGTCTGCGTTTGCGATGCCGATTGCGTCAAGAACACAGAAAGCAACCTTTCCTCTGCCTGAACCGTCATCAAGGATGATTGTACGAACCCAGAGACCGTCAAATGTTTCTGTTGTTTCTGCCATAAGACCGTAGCCGCCCATTGTGTAAGGAACTACGCCGAAGTCGTCAGGAAGGATTGATTCCTGAGCGTAACCGAGGCTCCATCTTGCACCCTGTGCAGGCTCGTCAAGGAACTCGTCCATACCCGGGAAGAAGTTTTCATAATCGTCAAGGTTGAAATCTTTATAAGAATTCAACGCAGGAGTCTTCGGGATGAAGAGGTTGATAGCCTTACCGAGAACTGTGATAAGGATGTTTGAAAGAGTGTTTACAATCTTTGCAAGACTGTGCATAAACACTACTTTGATGCTCGTTGATGAAAGAGCTTCAAAATCGTCACCGAACTTTTCAGCCATGTCCTTAACGAAATCAAGGGCTGTATCGATGTCGATATCAACGGGAGCGTCGGGCTGTTCAACTGTTGTGTCAGTCACCGATGTTTCGGGAGCTTCTGCAAAAGCCGTTACAGCTGCGGGAACCATAAGGCTGAAGCAAAGAATGACTGAGATAACAGAAAGAAGTAACTTTTTCATAATATATCTCCTTTCAATCGGGTGTGAATACACATACCCATAGTAAACTAATTATATCATATTTTTGCGTTTTTACAATATAAAACAATGAATTAATTTTTTGTTTAAAATGACTAAAGGGAAGCTTGACGCTCCCCTTTTGAAATTATTTACCTATCAGCATCTGCATTGCATTAAGCAGGATGTACACAAAAAATGCATTTCTCTTTTTACAGAACGTGAAAAACAGTTTCCAATGAATAGGAAAATATGCGAATTCAAGATTTTTATATGCTTTGACATACTGCTCCGAAGAAAGGATTGCTTTTAAATTTTTCATCCTTTGCGAATGTGATGCTTTGTTGCAAAGCTCATTTAAACCAAGACCAATCATACTAAGGCAGATTCGGTTATCGAGCGCTTTGTGAAAATCCTCTCCGAGGTTGTTTTCGTCAATGCACTTTCTTATTCTTGAATAAAGCTCCGACCACTGAGAAAAGAGCTTTGATTTGTAGCTTCTTGTCAGCGATGTTTCATTATCCTTGCGATAGTGGTTGAAAGGTTTATCGATAAAAAAGCATCTTTTCGCAAAGCCGAAATAATACATATTAAAAAGTAAATCTTCCGTGCCGATGACTTTTGTGTCAACAAACTGAAGATTATTATCTTTGATAAACCTTGCCGTGTAAAGCTTGCCCCACGCAGTTACGAGCGCATCCGTGTTTTCAGGGTTTCTTAATTCTTCACCTGTAAGACCCGCAAGACGGCGGTGAAGATTTCGGGTTTCTTCTTCATCAAAATTTCTGTCGCCGTTAAAAATTTTCTTTTCAAGCGATTTGTCGGAAAACTCTCGGACGTATCCCCACATCACCGTATCGGCATTTTCGGAATATTTTATTGCTGTTTTAATCGCTTCAGCATCCATCCAATCGTCAGAATCGAGAAAGACGATGTACTCTCCCGTTGCGGATTCAATGCCCGTATTTCTTGCACCCGAAAGACCTTTGTTTGCCTGATTGATAACTTTAATTCTGCTGTCTTTTTTTGCATAATCTTCAAGGATTGCAGAAGAATTGTCGGGCGAGCCGTCGTTGACACAGATTATTTCAAGATTTGTATAAGTCTGTCCGACAACGCTGTCAAGGCATTTCGGCAGATACTTTTCAACATTGTAAACGGGAATAATAACGCTGACCACTTTCATAAGCAACGTCCTTTGAAGATTTATTTTTTCTTGAAAATTATCAGCTTGCTGAAAACATAATTGAGAATAACAACTATAACGGAAATAATAATCTTAATTACCATTTCTCCGCTTATAAACGGAAGCGCCAACACCTTTTCAAGATGCAGAAGCTCAATCATAAGCCACAGGCAAACCTCTTCAAGTCCGAGAGTGAGCAAACGCGCGCCTGTGAATGATACTGCTTCCTTAAAAAGCACATTCGGCTTCCAGCTTTTGCTGTCAAAAACAAAAAGTTTGTTGGTAACAAACGCGAAAACAACAGCAGCTACCCACGCAATTGCATTTGCCAAGAGATAATGCATCCTGTTTTCGCAAAGAGCAAAAACAATAAAGTTAACCACTGTGGTCAACACTCCGAAAAAGAGATACGAAAAAACTTCCCTTGAAATAAGTTTGCGGATAATGTCCATAATTTTTTCATTCTTGATAAACTTTCCGCAGATTTCGTGAATTTTAGTAAAAATCTTATCCATAAAATTCTCCTGAACTTTAATTTAACGCTTAAATTATAATACCCCACTGCGCTAAAGTCAAGCAAATAACCCCTTGCATTTTTTCATCAGTGTGATAGAATACTATAATGGATTTGGCAAAAGGAGGCGAAACTATGTCACAAAGAACAGACAAGGCTGTTGAGCTTTTCAAAAGCGGTTTTAATTGCTCGCAGGCTGTTTTTGCCGCCTTTGCAGGTGAATTCGGAATGGACGAAGAAACAGCACTTAAGGTTTCGGCAGGTCTTGGCGGCGGTGTCGGCAGAAGCCGCGAAGTGTGCGGTGCGGTAAGCGGAGCAGCAATGCTTGTCGGCTTTAAATACGGTGCAACAAACGGCGACGATGCCGAAGCAAAAGCAAAATGCTATGCCGTTGTTCAGGAAATCATTGCCGAGTTTAAACAAACCAATCCGTCAATCGTATGCCGTGAGCTTCTTGCGCTGGGCGAAGGCGAAAACACAAACCCCACACCTGAAGCAAGAACACAGCAGTATTACAAAAAAAGACCTTGCGTGCAGATTGTTGAAGATGCCGCAAGAGCCGTTGAAAAAATATTATTTTAAGGAGATTTGAACCATGGGTTGTACAGGAGATTGCTCAAGCTGCTCATCAAGCTGCAGCGAAAAGAAAGATTTACACGTACCGTGTAATGAATACAGTAAGGTAAAAAAGGTTATCGGTGTTGTAAGCGGTAAGGGCGGCGTTGGCAAGTCACTCGTTACATCAATGCTTACAACAGCAATGCAGGTCAAGGGCAACGCTTGCGGAATCCTTGATGCTGACATCACAGGCCCCTCAATTCCCAAAGCATTCGGCGCAAAAGGTCCCGCAATGCAGAATGAGATGGGTCTTCTTCCCGCACAGACAAAAACAGGCATCAAGCTTATGTCTATTAATCTTCTTCTTGAAAAGGAAGACCAGCCCGTTATTTGGAGAGGTCCCGTTATCTCGGGTGTTATTCAGCAGTTCTGGCAGGAAGTTTTCTGGGGCGATGTTGACTACATGTTCGTTGATATGCCTCCGGGAACAGGCGACGTTGCGCTGACCGTTTTCCAGTCACTTCCCGTTGACGGCATTGTTATTGTAACAACTCCGCAGGATCTTGTTACAATGATTGTTAAAAAGGCTGTCAATATGGCAAATATGATGAACGTGCCGATTCTCGGTATCGTTGAAAATATGAGCTATCTTGAATGCCCCGATTGCGGAAAGAAGATTTCTGTTTTCGGCGAAAGCAAGATTGATGAAGTTGCAAAGGAAATGAATATCCCCGTGCTTGCAAAGCTTCCGATCAGAAGCGAGATTGCAAGTCTTGTTGACAAGGGCGCTGTTGAGCTTGCAGAAATTTCTGAACTCTACGATGCAGCTGACAAAATCAAAGAGATTCTCGGCTAAAGGAGATGTTTCATATGCCTGTAATTTTCAGCAAAATCACAGCTTTCTTTATGTCGATTGTTACAGCAATTTCGCTTTTGCCGATAAACCTTGTAAAAACAATTACGCGCGACGACGGTCTGATTGAAAAAATCGGCTTTTCAGCTTACAATCAGAGGGCTGAAAAATTTTTCGAAAACCCCGACACTGACACGGACTTTGTTCCGCAGGGACTCGCTTACAGTGATTACCTCGGCAAAGTGCTTATCTGCGGTTATATGAACACTGAGGGTAATTCAAGAATTTACGTTATTGATCCCGTGAGTGGCGAAACAGAAAAGTTTGTTTCACTTATCGAAGTGGACGGCGATGATTACACAGGTCATTGCGGTGGCATTGCAACTTTTGAAGGCAATGCCTGGGTCGTTTCGGGCAAATATGCGCGCAGACTTTCTCTTGACACGCTCAAAAACGCAGCAAATGAAGCCTCTGTTCAGTTCGTTGATGAATTCAACACAGGCACAAGAGCATCGTACGCAAACTGTTCAAACGGTATTCTCTGGATTGGCGAATATCATAAAGACGGCGACGATTATGTAACAGAGGACAGCCACCATCTTACTTCACCTGACGGTGAGAAAATGTTTGCGTGGACTTGCGGTTATGTTCTTGAAAGCGGAAATCCGCAAGGCTTCACATATAAAGGAAACTCAAAAGAGATAGTTGCTCCCGATTTCATCCTTGAAACAGAATCAATGTGTCAGGGCTTTACACAGCTTCCCGACGGCAGATTCGTTACAAGTATTTCAGGTCAGATTACAAAATCAGAGCTTAATTTCTATGAAAATGTTCTTGACGGTGAAGCGGACGGAACGGTTACCGTATCAGACGAGGAAGTTAACCTTTATTTCCTTGATTCAACAGCAAGAGTTGATTCATTGAAGGCACTTCCACGCTCCGAAGGTATCGATATGTACGACGGCAAACTCCTTGTTCTTTACGAATCAGGCTGCAGAAAAATGCTTGCCGCACAGGTTGTAAGAACGGATTACGTCTGGAGCGTTGAGGTTTAATAAAAAACAGATTAATTTTAACAAGCAGGCATTCATCTGAATGCCTGCTTGTTCTTCTATTGTATCAGAAAATCACATCTGCGCAGATTGCAGCATGGTCTGAAAGATACATATCTCCGATTTTTTCATCAATGATTTTGTAGTTTTCAACCTTTACTCCGTCAGACACAAAAACAAAGTCGATCGGTCTTGTTTCAAAAATATTTCTGCCGTAGTTGATGAAAGTTGCTCCGTCATCGGAATTAACGGCAAGATATTTTGCATCATTAAGGCAAGGCTTCATTTCGTTGTAAGCATCTGCCCCTTCTTTTGTGTTGAAATCGCCTGTACATACTACGGAATAACCCTTCGCCTTGAGCTCCTCGATTTTAACCTTGAGCACATTTATCTGCTTAACTCGCACAGACTCGAGCACATGGTCAAGGTGAGTGTTGATATGGGTATAGGTTTCACCCGTTTCTTTATTCTGCAAGGTTGCCCAGGTTGCAATTCTCGGGCAGAAAGACAACGTGAATTTTGACGCAAACTCATCGGGAGTATCAGAAAGCCATATAGTTCCGCTGTCAATAAGGCTGTATTTAGCCTTAAGATAGAAAACAGCTGAGGCTTCCGAGCTTGCTTTTCCGTCACGCATCTGACTGACGCAATAATATTCGGTGAGGTTCTCGCTGAGAATTTCAATCCACTCCGCCGTTGCTTCCTGAACGCCGAAAGAATCCGGTGCATATTGCTCAAGAGCTTCACAGATGAGCTGACTTCTGCCCTTGACCGAACCGAAAGTGTCATCCTTGCAACGGACATTGAAGGAAACAATTCTTACTCCGTCAGCAGGTTTTTCGGGAACATTTGCAATGGCAAAGCTCTCCGGAACGTAAGAGCCGATAGTGAAAAGGATTGACAGAACAAGTGCTGTAAGCTGATTGATTATATACATAAGCATTCTCCTTGCTATTGGTTTATACTGCTATTATAACACTTATTGCAAAAACTGCAATAATTTTCGAGTTGAATCGCCCCTTCCCTGAAGCTTTTCATGTTCAGGAAATTGGAAACTATGTTAAAAACCTCCGCACAGAAAATCTGTACGGAGGTTTTAATTGTTTAGGATTTAATTTTAGCCGAGTGCAACCATGCTGAAAACAAGTGCGAAAAGAGCAACTGTTTCGCAAAGACCGACAACTGTGATGTACTGTGAGAAGCCTTTGCCTGTTTCTGCAAGAGCGTCTGCACCTGCGGCACCTGCTTTACCCTGAACAACGGCTGAAACTGCCATTGCAACACCTGATGCGATACCAAGACCGAGAAGGAATGCGGGGTCTGCTTCTGCTGAGCTCATCTGCTGCATAAGAAGGAAGCCGTAAATTGTCTGTGTAAGAGGAGCACCTGCGAAAACTGTAAGAATGAAGGGTGCTGCCTTATTGTTCATGTAGCACTTTTTCCATGCGCCGATTGATGCCTGACCTGCAATACCGATACCGATTGCAGAACCTACTGCGGCAATACCCATTGCCATAGCTGTTGCTAATAATCCAAAATTCATAATAACTCTCCTTAACTATTAATTTCTTCTTCAAAGGGTTTGAATTTATGACCACTCCAGGACATATCGAGATGCGATGAAAATTCCAGAGTGTTAAGTCTGATTCCGTGAACGATAACGGACAGCACGTTGAGTATCATATTAAGTCCGTGACCGAACACAAGAAGCACGATTGCAATAATCATAAACAGGAAGTTGCCGAGCAACGGTCCTGCAAGCTCATTGACTGTTGCGGAAATTGCCGCACCTGCAAGCCCGACCGCCCATAGACGGATATACGAAACGATATCCGAGAAAACATTTACAACACCGAGCAATACGGAAACGATATTCGTAAGGCTTGCAAGGATTGACTTGACAATGCTTCCTTCGTAGTTCGAGAAAACGAAGCTCATAACGAAGCCCACAATTACAAGAACAAGTGCAACCGTTCCGACGGGGATACCGCCGATTACAAGTCCGAACGGGAAAACCTGCGCATTTACAACGAAACTCAGTACCACATAAAAGATACCGAAAAGCTGAAGTATTGCGCCGATATCGCCGAGAACCTTGATTGACTTTCTGTTTCGTGCGGCAACCTTGATGTGTGCCACCGTAAGCTGAACGAGAGCCAGCGAGAAGCAGAAAATCTGCAGATTCTGTGCTGTTGTAAGTCCGTATTCACCGTTTGTCCAGAACGGATACCAGATTCTGTCGGTGTAGACATTTGAAATGAACGGTATCGAAAGTTTCTGAAGCCATACGGGAAGTTGTTCGGCAGAAAGACCGAACCATGTGCAGGTAAGCGTTCCCCAGAGGATTGTTGACAGGCCGAAAAGTCCGATCAACAGGAATGCAGGAGGAACTTTTTTCTTCGATGCGACTGTTTTTGCAATCAATGCACCCGTTACCGCACAGATGAAAAGTCCGTAACCGCCGTCACCGAAAATGATTCCGAAGAATATGAGTATAAATCCGAGGAACCAACCCGAAATATCATATTCGAAATATCCCGGTACAGTGCCGAGGAAATCGGTCAACGGATAAATAAGGCTTACAAACTTATTGTTTTTAAGCTTTGTCGGGACATTGTCCTCTTCTGTCGGGTCTTCAACAAGAAGTCCCCACGAGTTGTCCTTTGCGGTCTTTTTGAGGCTGTCAAGGTTTTCTTCCTCAACATAGCCCGTGAAGTATGCAACCGAAACATCAGCTTTTCCGTCAGCCGAAAGGCTTTCGTTTGCCATACCCGTCGCATAAACCTCAAATTCAATCTCCTTTTCGCAAGCCTTGATTGCTTTTCTGATACCGTCGGCATAGCCTGCAAATGAAGAAATCTTTTCCTCAATCTCTTTGATGCGACCGTTGAGTTTTTCAGTTTTTTGTTTTATTTCAGCCGTTGATGTTTCGGGCATTTCAAGTCGGAATGCCTTTAACGAATCAACAACCTCGTCCTCGCCTTCAAGACCTGATTTAATCAGGAGGAACTTTACTGAATTCTTTGTTTTCTGAAGACTGAGAGTTTTTACGCTTTCGCCAAGGGTTTCGTACTCGGCTTTCGGCATTTCATAAAGCGAGATATCAACACCCTTTTCTGCTAAGACATCAAGCGTTTCGGGGTCAAGCTCACCCCAACCCGAAAGTCGGTCAAGCTCTGCGCCGAGTGCAATCAACTCCGCTGAACACTGCTTTTTCTCATCCTCAAGTGCAAGGATTTCCTTTGATACGGAAATCGCCTTGTCAGTGTCGATATTTTCCTGCTTTATCTTTTTGTTTTTCTTTTCCGTTACGCTGAAAAATGCACTTTCAAGAATTGAAACTCTTTCCTTGAGCTCTTCGAGCTTTTTGCCTGAACCTTCAACGGCTTCAATGTGAAGTATTCCGAGCTTGCGGAGTTTTTTGAGCGTGTCGGATTTTTTATCTCCCATAATTATGAGAGAAACTTTTTTCATAGGCACAATCATGACGAGTACACCTCCGTTCCCGAAGACATTTCGTTGCGTGCCGCAATTTTGCGTTTTGAAATCTTTGAACGGACAACGGCACTAACCTGCTGATCCGCCATATAAATTGCTATTTTCTTGATGTTTTCCTCTGTTTCGGGGATTTTGACTTTTTCAAACAGATTAACTCTCTGCGATGTTGCGCGAAGCTCATCTTCAAGAAGCCTTACCTGTTCGTCCAACACTTCCGCCTCAAGGTCGAGCGACATAGCCTTTTCCATATGGTTTGCGGCGATGTCAACCCAAAGCGGAGTTTCGTATAAATCATAGTCTCCACGGGAGAAATCCGCACCTTCGTAAACGGGAATTTCAACACCTGCGATATTTCCCGAGCCTTTTCGGATATTTCTTACGGTGATTATTCCGTCGGGAAAGGCATCCGTTTCACTGAAAACGGCAATCCAGGAGCTGAAGCCTTTTTCAAGGTCTTCTCTTTCTTTCCTTACCGCTTCTGCCTTTGCTTCAATGGTACGAATTTCAGCCTGAAGCTGCTGTTTTTTGAGTGTCAGAGTAGGCAAATATCTCCGATACATTTTGAGGGCATCCTTCTGTATCTTTAACTCGTTTTTAGTCAGTTTGATTTTTGCCACTTAAATCCTCCTTACTTAACGGGCCAGAACTCGTCTGTCAGGTCGGATTTGATTCCGGTTTCGTCCTTTTCAAAGCAATCTGCAAGGATTTGCCAACCGAGGTCAAGAGCCTCTTCAAGAGAAAGATTGACAGACAAATCCATCAGCTTGTTTTCAAAAAGCTGACCGTATTTGAGGAGCTTTTCATCCCAGCGTGTCATTGCAAAGCCCATATTCTTCTTTTCGAGTGTCTCTTTATATGAAGAATACATTCGGATCATTGCATCCATAAGTGCACGGTGGTCTTTACGGGTTTTGCCGTTGACGTTCTGCTTGAGACGCGAAAGTGAGCCGAAGGGCTCGATGCGTCCGCCCTTGAGATAATACTGACCTTCGGTAATGTAGCCCGTATTTTCGGGAACGGGATGAGTAACGTTGTCCCCGGGCATTGTGGTAACTGCAAGAACGGTAACGGAGCCGGAATCGGCAAAGTCAACCGCCTTTTCGTAACGGGATGCAAGCTGTGAATAAAGGTCACCGGGATAGCCTCGGTTAGAAGGAACCTGCTCCTGAGTGAAGGCATTTTCCTTCATTGCGTCGGCAAAGTTTGTCATATCGGTAAGAAGAACGAGAACGTCCTTATTCTGCAACGCAAACTGCTCTGCAACCGCAAGTGCCATATCGGGAATCATCATGCACTCAACCGTCGGGTCGGATGCGGTGTGGATAAACATAACGGTTTTGCTGAGTGCACCGCCGTTTGAAAGCTCCTCTTTGAAATAGAGGAAATCGTCGTATTTGAGACCCATACCGCCGAGCACGATAACGTCGGCTTCGGCCTGCAG
>JAZSID010000110.1:0-22171 GCA_045533625.1 Acutalibacteraceae bacterium
ACCAGTTCCACGATTCACTTCCCGGAACACACATCACAGAAGTTTTCGGCAAGCTCATGGGCATCTACGATGAAGTTATCGCTACGGGCGAAAGAGTCCGCAAGGAAGCTCTCGACATCATCGCAAAGAACATCGGCTTTGATGCTGAGAAAGGCAAGCCGTTCGCACTCTTCAACTCTCTCGGCGTTGCTTCAACTTCAAAGGTTGAGCTTGACTGGCAGGATGTTGATATTCTTGACGAAAACGGCAACAAGGTTCCTGTTCAGGTTTATGAGAAGTTCAACGGCGAAAAGAAGCTTGTGTTCATCGCTAAGGAAATTCCTGCAGTCGGTTACAAGGTATTCTATAAGGTTCCTGCAACAGACAAACCGGCTTACAACGAATCAAACGGCAAGGAAATCGAAAATGCAAGATTCAAGCTTGTATTCGACGACAACGCTGTTCTTACATCAATTTATGACAAGACAAACAAGCGTGAAGTTCTTTCAAAGGGTGGCAAGGGTAACAACTTCAGACTCTTCGAAGATATGCCCGGCGGTTACGATGCATGGGATATTGTTGCTACATATGTTGACCGTGAATATGAGCTCAAGGACGGTATTGTAAAGGACATCGTATCAGGTGACGTTTACACCATGATTTCTATCGAAAAGCCTGTTCTCAAATCAGTTCTTCATCAGAACATCATCATTTACAACGATCTTGACAGAATTGATTTCGATACACATATCAGCTGGCACGAAGACCAGAAGCTTCTTAAGGTATTTTTTGACGTTGATCTTCAGACAAAGAACTACACAAGAGATATCGCTTATGCTACAATGGAATGCTGCTCATACAGATACAATCCGTATGACAAGGCTAAGTTTGAAGTCAATGCACACAACTGGATTGATATGTCTGACGAAGATTACGGTGTATCACTTCTTAACGACTGTAAGTACGGTCACGAAGTTAACGAGCACAAGATGATACTCACTCTCCTTAAGGCTCCCATCAAGCCCGACCCGACTTCAGACCGCGGTGAGCATTACTTCACATATTCAATCTATCCTCACGCTGACACATGGAAGAAAGCTCAGACTCTTACAAGAGGTCTTGAAATCAACAATCCTCTCGTTCCCGTTGAGCTTGAAAACAGCGGCGATATGGGTACAAGCAATTCGTTCATCACTCTTACAGCAGACAATATGACAATTGAAGCTGTTAAGAAGTGTGAAGAGGAAGATGCTTATATCATCCGTATGGTTGAAAAGAAGGGCAAGAGCGTTGACGCTACGGTTAAATTCTTTGCTCCCCTCACCTACGCTGCAGAATGTGACCTTATTGAAAGAAATGATGAACCCGTTGCTTACGAAGGCGATTCTATCAGCTTTCACGCAACTCCGTTCGAAATCAAAAACTTTAAGGTTAAAATTAAATAATTACGCTGTTCTCCCCTCTGTTAACTCAGAGGGGAGTTTGCACGTAATTTTTAATTGCAATATTACTTGTATATTTTCAAAGACTTCTGCACTAAAATTATAAGTGCAGAGGTGATTTAAATGTTTGAAATCAAAAACCAACAGAAATCAAATAAAACTATACGAATGCCTGACGAATTGATCGAAAAACTACAGACACTTGCGGATAAGAATGATATATCATTTAATCAACTTGTAGTTCAGTGCTGTGAATATGCATTAGACAATATGTTGAAAAAAGGCTGAGGTTTTTATGACCACACGTGAAAGGCTTCTTGCCGAGCTGACAGATATCGCAAATAATCCTCAAAATGAATATGACAGGATAATTGCCGAAAACAAAAAGTTTCTTCTGTTGTTGCCTTTGAAAGATTTAAATGCCCTTTCCTGGCGAAGAAAAAGAGCCTGCAGACTTTGCAAAGCAATACCTTATACCCGTGAAGATCTGCAACCGCTTTTCGAAAACAACGAGGTCACACCATACGAGGTTGTCGCTGAACTTGAGGATACTCTTGCAATTGTCGAGTACATTTTTTCAAAAGTAAACGGTAAAAAATATTAAGGAAATAATTTAAATATTTTTCAGAAAAAGGCTTGACAATTTGTTTTAAATAATATATTATATTCAAGCGTCAAATGCGCATCACGATTCACTAGCTCAGTTGGCAGAGCACTTGACTTTTAATCAAGGTGTCCGGGGTTCGAATCCCCGGTGAGTCACCAGCATAACCGACAGTCATTACGGCTGTCGGTTTTCTGTTTTATTGGCGGTATTATTGACAAAAATTTTTCTTAATGGTAGAATAAAAAAAATGTTTCAGAAAGAGGTTGGAATATGAAAAAGTTTATTTCTGTAGTCCTTTCAATCGCTTTGCTGATGTCAACCGTTGTTCTCGCTGTTTCAGCAACTGATGACGGAATTATGACATTTGCAGTTGCATCAGACCTTCATTACGTTGAGCCTACAAGAGAAGTTGAGCACAACAACGATGACCCTGTTTTTTACTATGCAAACAGACGTGCACAGATGGAGCACGAAAGCGGTTTTATTATTGACGAATTTCTCCGTCAGTGTGCCGAAGATGAAAACTGTGAATTTGTCCTCATCCCCGGCGACCTTGCAAACGACGGTAAATCAGTTCTTCAGCAGCACCTTGACGTTGCAGAAAAGCTCAGGCGTTTTGAAAAAGAGACCGGTAAACCGGTTTATGTTATCTCCGGTAACCACGACGTAGGTGTTGACTGTGCAACAACGGTTGATGTTTTTAAGGACGTATATTACGAGTTTGGTTACGACGAAGCACTCGAAGTTGTTGATTCTGACTGCTCATACACAGCAGATATCGGTGACAACTACAGACTTATTGCCGCTGACAGCTGTGACCCGAGCAAGTCAACTGAAGACGGTCTTACAACAGACAGACTTTCGTGGATTGTTGATCAGGCACAGAAAGCAAAGAAAGACGGCAAATATCCTATCCTTATGATGCATCATAACCTCCTTGATCACCTTCCCATTCAGAGACTTATCAGCCGTAACTTTATTATCAGATGGCATATATCAACAGCTGAAATCCTCGCTAACTGCGGAATCAAACTTGTATTCACAGGTCACGAGCACTGCAGTGATGCCGCAACATATACAAGCACCCTCGGCAATGTTATTTATGACTTTGCAACAACATCACTTTCAATGTATCCTCTTGAATACAGAATGTTCCACGTAACTGACGAAGAAATCAGATACGAAAACAAGAAGATTACAAGCATTGATACAGATGCTCTTGACAAAGCCGTACCTGACCTTACAGATGAGCAGATTGCTCTTATGGAAAAGGATTTTGAGGCTTATGCTGCCGAATTCTTCCACCACGGCATAAAGTACAGACTCGGTCGCGACCTCTACTTTGACAAAATGGGAATTGAAGAGGATGCAGTTTACTACAACTTTGTTAAAGCTGCTGTTACAGGTCTTACAGACATACTTGACATGCCTTTCTACGGTGAAAACAGCGTTCAGGAGCTTGCAGCAGAATACGGTCTTGTTATTCCTGAAAGCGATTACGAAACACCTTGGCATCTTGTAACTGCACTTGTCGGTATGCACTATGCAGGTTCTGAATATTACGAACTCGAAAGCACAGAAGTTACAATGCTTCTCAGAACGCTCGTGCTTATTCTCAGGGATGATTTTGCAGGTATCGCAGATTCACTCTTCCTTGTTAACCTCGTAAATCAGGTTCTTGCAAATATAGGAATCGAATCACTTCCCAAGGAGCTTACTCAGCTTGGTATTAAAGTATTCGGCGAAGTAAATGCTGCCGAATATGCAATACTCGGCCTCATTTCACCTTTGCTTTATAAGTTTGCTTATGACAACGACGGTGTTGACGACAATAATGGCGTTCTCCCCGGTTACGGCACAGTCAATATCCAGAGCAATCTTAACAACATTGCAGAAAAATATAAAAACCTCGTTGAAAAAATCGAATTCTATATTTCAATGATGTTAAAATACGCTCTTAAAGGTATAATGATTGCATAAGGTAAAAAAATAAACACATACCGCTTCAGGGAGGTGGATGTTCTGAAAAACAAACACAGAATACACGGATTTCTTGTTAACTCAGTTCGTCGTATGTTTGGTCACATTATATTAAGATTCTGTCACGCAAAAATTGAAACTTACAAGCCAAAACATAAGGCATTTATTATCGTCGGCAACCACGCTGACGGAATGGATCCCGGCTATGAGTTAATGGCATTAAGACGTTATATGCGTATTGTTGTCAGTGACCATCTTACCAACAATAAGTTTTCCGAGTTTTTTCTCAAGAAATTCGCAGGTGTTATTGTAAAACACAGAGATCAGCCTACCTCACGCGTGGTTGAACAGATAATTGCAAGTATCAAAGAAGGCGTACCCGTCAGCATTTATCCTGAAGGCGCCATGACACCTAACGGCGAAACAGGATTCTTCTCCCCTCGTACAGGTCAGATGATTAAAGACAGCGGTGCGGCATTGATAACATTCAAGCTTACGGGCGGTTATCTTCATGCACCGAAATGGGCAAAAAAGCTACGACGCGGTCCCGTACACGGACACGTCGTAAGAGAGTATTCACCCGCTGAAATTGCTGAAATGACCGTCGAAGAAGTCAACGAAGTAATCACAAGAGATATTTACCACAACGACTATGCCTTACAAAAACAAAAGCGTAATGAATATCGCGGCAAACGTCTTGCCGAATGCGTTGAACGTATTCTCTACCTTTGTCCCGAATGTCACAGTGTCGGCAAATTGCACTCAAGCGGAAACTACCTTGAATGCGATTGCGGATATAAAGTTGAATTGCAATTTGACGGTTTTTTCCACAATACCGGAACAGGACTTCACTTTGAATCTATCCTTGATTGGGACAAGTGGCAAAAAGACGCATGGAAAAAGATTGTTTTGGGAACACCAGCTGGTGAACTTATTTACTCTGAAAATCGGCAGATAATTTCCATGTTTGTCAAGCACCGTAAAAGATTGATAAATAAAGATGCCGAACTCAGACTGTATACGGACAGATTTGAAATCGCTTATGACGGTGAAACTAAAATCACAATCCCGATGGATAAAATCAAACTTGTTCTGAATGTTTCAATTGAGGCACTGATTATTGTCACAGACGATCATTACCTTTACATTCAGAGTCAATATCCGCGTGCGGCCGCAAAATACGTTGCCGCATGGCGATTCCTTACAAACAAAGAGTATAAATAAAAATTACGGCTTGCACAGATTCTTTCTGTACAAGCCGTATTAATTTACACCGTAAACTTTTCTGCCATTATCTTTGAATATGCTTTTGCCTGCTCAGTTACTCTGAGAGCATCGACGTAGGGTTTGATTGCCCTGTAATAGAGTGCGTGCATATTTTCTCTTTCCTTGACTTCTTTAGCAACCTTTTTCTTTTCAACCTTAATCCACATCAACTGTTCATTAAATTCTTTAACAGCCTTTCTGTCGTGAATTTCTTTTGCATTCTTGATATCTGCACAAAGTTTTGTAAACTCATCAATAACAGCATTTTCTTTTTCATAAAGCTTTTCAAGTTCACTTTCGTCAAAACCGGATACACCGTCAGCAAAGTATCGCTGCATAGCTTTCTTAGCCGCTTTGATATTTTCGTTTCTTACTAAAGCATCGCGTTTAAAATTAGTCTGTATCTGCGTCTTTGATGGCAGAAGTTTAATTTCATTTTTGGAAGGCAATTCTATATCAACAAAACCGTCGGGACCGGCTTCAACAATTTGCTGTGACTCCCTGAGCCACATCTTTCCTTCTTCTGTGTTGTATTTGTTCAGTTCATCAAGAATAAAACGTGAAATTTCGATTTCTTCATTCTCTTTTTTCAGCTTATTAAATTCAGAACCTGAAACAGTTTTTCTTAATTCTTTTAAGGTTTTAGAGTCTTTACCTGCAAGAGATTTTGATTTTTCAATAAGTTCGCAAGCTTCCCTATAATCATCATTCACTTCACCTGTCTTTGAATAATCTTCAAAAGCAGCACGGATTTTAAGGACATTCACGATAGCTCTCTGCTTGATTTCAGTGAAATCATAAAAGAAATAAGGAACCGCATTGAGCGCGGCACCAACAGCAGATGCAACAATAAGAACTGAACATATGCTTATAAAATAATTCCTGTTATAAAGCACTTCATACACATTGTTAACGTCGTATCCGAGCATTCCCGCAACTTCTTTATTAAGACCTGCTTTTGAATAAATTGCAGGAAGTGCCATACCGGTTATCATCGTAATTGCATTTCCGATAAGACCTACGGCAGAGAACATTCCGTCAATTCTTTCACCGCTTATATAATGCTGATAGTCTCTGATATCCGCATTGACACCGGGTCCTAAAAGATGTCCGAGTGACGTTATAAACTGATTTATGAATGTAACTATAAGCAAAACCCAGATTGCATACGGTTTGCCTGAACTGTGAATCACGGGAAGCATTGCAAGAATAAACACAACACTTAAAAGATTTGTATAAATAAGAATCTTCTTTTTACCGTATTTTCTTATAAGTATCGGACCTACAAGATTGGGCCAGAAAGAAGCGTTACCTGCAATTGCCGTAACAACGGCATACTGCCCTGCCGAGCAAGCTCCCTGATAATTATACATCCATTCCATAATCTTATGGAAACCTACCTCGAGGAAACCTATCCAACCTGCAAGTGAAATTATCCAGAAATACTTGTTTCTCGCAACTGCTCTGAATGCATCTGTAAACTTGATCTGCACACGGCGCGATTTCGGCTGAACAATTTTTTCAGTAGTATTGAAATAAATTATCATTGAAACCAGGAAACCCGCAAACAGCATCGGCGGATACAGATATCTGTAAATTTTGATATCATAAAGTGTATCCTCACCTGTTATCAGTTTCGCAAGCAGCGGAAAGATGATTCCGACAATCGACGGAGAAAGATTTTCAACAATGTAGCGTATTGAAAGAACGTCTGAACGCTCAATACTGTTCGGAGAAAGAACGTTTATCAGGCTGTCGTATGAATCCTGAAAAAAGCTGAAAAAGAACTGAAACGCAACATTGAAACCGAGAACAACAGCGCATTTCATAAACAGACTCATATGCTCATACGGCATCCAAAGGAACAAAGAACCGAGAATTGCAGTAGGCAGACCCATTGTAAGTATGTACGGTCTGTATTTACCCTTCATACTTTTTGTATTGTCAATCATTTTTGCTCTTAATGCCGTAAGCGGAACTGCAGTAATCAGACTTATCATATAAATAATCTGCAACGGCATAGGATCAATACCGATTGTGTTTCCAAGCAGAGAATTTCCTGTAGAGATAATCAACTGTGCAAAACAATAAGTGATTATTCTAACACCTATTCCGCCCGTAGCAAGAGATACAATTTCTTTATAACTCATGTATCTTCCTTCAGGCGGCTTCTTCCAATAGGTCTTAAAAGAAAGTATAAAATTCAGAATAAGTTCTTTAATCCGTTTAATCATAACTACCCTCATTCATAACAATCGTCGTAACTGATTCAGGCGAAATTACGACTTCAGAACCGTTTTTAACGTATGTTTCTTTCAGGTTCTTCTCTTTATCCGTTACAGCTAAAAGCGCATTGCAAGGCACACTGTAGCTTTTTTCAATATTTGTGGGATTAATGACAATAATAATTGTTTTTTTCTCGTTTTTAAACGCGATAATTTTCACATCATTATCGTCGCAACAGGCATCAAAGCGCACTGCTCCAAGCGGTATGTATTTCGAAAAATTACCCGTTACGTAATACCTCTTTGTTATTTCATAGGTTTTGTTTTCAAGATCAAAATATATAAGTCCGTCGTGATAATCATAATGCGAGCAGGCAAGCCAATGCTGCCACGATGTAACATTGAGAATAGTCATATCCTCATACATTATTTTTGCTGTTTCAAGAGCCGAATCCATTCCGCAGTTCTTGCCGCCAACCATATGAGTCCATTCGCTCATTTTAACGGGAATATCGGGATATTTTCTGTCGAGCCATTTCCTGTATCTTTTCAGGAATTTTACCCTGTTGTTAAAAAATGGAATCGGCATATGAAGACAGTAAGAATGAAGGTCGATTGAATCAATACAGTCAATAACCTCCTTATATTTAAGCAACCAACGTGTGTACGACTTATTGAACCAACGAATATCTCCGTTTTCCACACCTGAAAGTTTAACCGTATCAAGAGATTTTCTTTCTCTTAATTTTCGGGCTACGCAGAGCATCACTTTACCCGCCTGTCGAGGGCTGTAATGGCAACCTTCCTGACCGCCCGTCCATATCCAGAACGGCTCATTTATAGGTGAAAGGTACTTAACCGGTAAACCTTCTTTTACAAAATGCTCCGTAACATCAAGACAATAATCAGCAAAAGCTTTATAATTTTCCTTACTGAGATTGGTTCTGAATGCCTGATTCTTTTTTAGATGCGCCCAACCGTTTCTTGTAAGACGTTCAATCGGAGAATTGACAAAGAGTATAACCTCGTCTGCACCGTCCTTAACCGCCTGTTTCATCATATAAACAGCATTGGCATCACGGGTGAAGTCGTATTTTCCGTCATCTGTATCAAAGGATTCCGCTCTGCGTGCAAAATCTGAATATTCCCCGTTTCCGCTTTGTGCAGAACCTGCTCCGATATTATAACGGTAAATATTCATACCGATTCCGCTTTTTTTATCATATAAAAGACGAGAAATTGCATTACGGACTTCTTCACCGTTCTCATCAGTATTTGTCCATCCGCCGACAATCTGTGCCCACCATGCACCGCTTGCACCTATACCGTCATATTCTTGATAAACTTTATCAGGATTCAGGGTAATCTTCATAAAACCACTCCGCAATCTTGTTTTTACCATTATAGCATAAAGCTATTATAATAACAAGTAAATGATATAGCCGAACACACTGGTCTAAAATCTATGTAATAACTTTGCTTATAAAATCAAACGGCTAGGTTTGTTCATAATTTGTTAATATTTTTGTTTTAGAATATATTAAAATAAATTTTTATTCAGAGGAGAGATTACTGTGAAAAAAACACTCTGTTTGATTCTCACAACTGTAATTACTTTGAGTTGTCTTTGCTTTGGCAACTTTGGTACCCCCTTTTCCTCAGGCATAACAGCTCATGCCGAAGGCTTTGAAACGAAAAACGGTGTTCAGGTTGAAATCGCACCATTTCTTTACAAATCAACTCAATATCAAATGGAATTTCCAAGTCGCCAGTCTTATGCAATAAAAGAGAAAAGCGATGCAGGTGATTACGCCATATCCAGAGAACTCAATGACCTCTCTTTCACTTTTATTTTCCCGGCCGGAACCACAGAAATAGAATGCCTGCTATCTCTTAACGGTGAAAGCGATTGGCGTGGATTTTCTGTTAATGATACAAAAAACCCGAATTATTGGATAAAAGACGAAAACGGCAATATTGATTATAGCCAACCTCTTACTTTCAGACGTGAAGAAGTAACTGCTGAACGAGATGAATACGGCGTTTTATACAGAGATTATCTGCAGGGCAAAAATGTTGGCGGTTTCAAAAATTATGACAAGATTTATTGGAAACTCAACTACATATGTAACGGGGAAACTTTTACAGACTACTTTGATATAAAAATTTACGATTACGATAAGTCTGAAAAGTACCATCTTAAAGCAGTTAATTTCAATGTCGCAGGTCTGCCTTTTGTAGCATCTTTTGGCGAAAATTTGATAGCTAACCAAAAGTCTGCCGGAAAATATCTTTCTGAAAACGATTTTGATATAGTTGCTGTTCAGGAAGATTTTGGCTATCACAAATATCTTGTTAATAGCATGAGTGGTTTAGAATATATGACCAGCCACACCGGAGGTATTCCCGGTGGTGACGGACTTAATATATTCACAAAAGATATGCCCCTGTATAACGAAACAAGAATAAGTTGGAACGAGTCCAGCGGCATCCTTTCAGACGGCTCAGATGAACTCACCCCAAAAGGCTTTGTCTATACCGTTATTGATGTAGGCAACGGTATTTATGTAGATTTTTATAACATACACGCAGATGCTTACGGTGGTGCAGGTTCGATAGCCGCAAGAACAAGCCAGTACAAACAACTTGCCGAATTTATGCAAGCACGCTTAGCTGAGAATGACAGACCTGTAATTGTAACGGGTGATTTTAATAATCATATTCATCAGCACGAAGACAACGGAGCACTTTATAATACTCTTTATCTCGAATGCGGATTGAAAGACGCATGGGTAGAATATCACAACGACGGTAATTATTTTAATATGAGCAAGTGGAACTCAACTGATCTTCCGTCCTGGGGCAATTGGGACTCAGTTGAAAGATTCATGTACAAGCCCGGTGGCGGCGTAGATATTGTCGTAAGTGATTTCAGATATGTTGAAGTTTGTAATGAGAACGGAGAAGTAATTTCTGATCACTCATCTGCAGAGTGTGACTTTATGTTTGTAAAAACCACAGATTTCGTTGAAAACACGCAGGAACTTCAAACAACTACAGGCTCAGAAAACGGCTTCTTTTATCGCCTTAAGTGGATTTTCAAGGATTTATTTATGATTATCTCAGATCTTCGTAATCTTCCCGAATTATTAAAAGAATTATTTTAGTTATACTTAATAATATAAAACAAAAACATCGCCATCCTTAAAGGATGGTGATATTTTTGTTTAAAGCAACTTTTTCTAAGCGTTACTACTTACCTAGGTATAAAGGCACTGAGGAAAACAAAAAATTCTCAAACACCATCAGGCATTTGAGAATCTTGGTGCGAGAGACGGGACTTGAACCCGTACGGGATTACCACACGCCCCTCAAACGTGCGCGTCTGCCGATTCCGCCACTCTCGCATATTCAGTTGCGTCCCTCACGGAACGATTGATATTATAACAAAGTAATATACGTTTGTCAACACTTTTTAGCAATTATTTCTTAAAAATTTTTAGGGTTGAAAAACAATTGCTTTTTCGTCTTTCAACCCTTAATTCTGTTATATTCAGGACGCCTTCATCTGCAGTCTCAGCCTGGCCGCAATCATTGCAATAAATTCGGAATTTGTCGGTTTTCCCTTTGAAGACTGAATCGTGTAGCCAAAATATGAGCCAAGTACATCAACATCTCCCCTGTCCCAAGCAACCTCAATTGCATGTCGTATCGCACGTTCAACTCGTGACGATGTTGTCTTATATGTTTTTGCAACAGTCGGATAAAGAATCTTCGTTACAGAGCCCATCATTTCTGAATTATTTACAGAAAGTATTATTGCCTCCCTGAGATATGTGTAGCCCTTAATATGAGCCGGCACGCCGATCTGGTGCATAATTTCAGAAACAATTACTTCAATGTCATTTGTCGGTTTGTTTGGTGTATACCCTCTCATCTTCCATCCGGTTATCTGCGAAATACGCTGAGCAAGAACATCAACATCAACAGGCTTTAGGAAATAATAATCCGCACCGCTACCAAGTATTTCGTTTTCAAAATGAGGATTGTCGACACCCGAAAGTACAACCATTATAGGCCTTTTAACATCAGTCATTTCCTTTATCTGCTTCATAACACCAAGAGCATCAACGTGCAGCATAAACGCATCCATTACAATAACGTCCGGCTTTTCAAACCTGAGCCTTGTTAGAACCTGAGAACCATCCTTTTCAACAAGAACTGTATTATATCCGTATGAATTGAGCATTCTCATACAATTCTGGCCGAATTCATTGTTTTCTGCAATTAAAACTTTAAGATTTGTTTCCATAAAAATTACCTCCGTGAATTATTTTCACGTTTATATTACCATTTATCGGTAATTCTGTCAATATCTTTTTGACATTTTATGGTAATTTTTTGACTGTATTAAAACAACGGCAGACGGATTTGATCCGCCTGCCTGAAAAGTTATGATGCTTTTTTAGTTTCAGTTTTTGTTATATTCTTTGCCGTTTCAATCATATCCTCTGCTAAAATCCCATAACCTTCGGTGCAATCATCAAGAAAAACATGGGTTACGGCACCGACAAGCATACCGTTCTGGATAATCGGACTTCCGGACATTCCCTGTACAATTCCACCTGTTTTTTCAATAAGACTTTCATCTGTAATCTTAATTGTCAGGTTTCGTTGATTACGGGTGTCGGACACCAGAACTTTAGTAATTTCAACATCGTAATATTGAGGTCCGTTTTCATCTACAGTACAGATTATCTGCGCAGCGCCTTCTTTTACCTCTTGCTTAAGTGCAACGGGAACCGATTCTGCCGAAACATTGAAATCGTTCATCATTCCGTAAATCCCGGTATTCCCGTTAATGCACAATTCACCGATAACGCCTGCAGAAAAAACACCGCAGAGTTCACCTGCATTGCCCGTTGTACCCTTATAGCAACCGCTTACCGTTGCTTCAACTGCTTCGCCGCCTGAAAGCGGCATTATCTCCCCTGTATCAACATCGCAGACGGCGTGACCCAATCCTGCAAAAATGCCCGTCGATTTGTCATACCAGGAAATTGTACCTATGCCTGCCGTACTGTCACGAATCCATAATCCGCCCTTGTAGGCCGAATCGTCCGACTTTACAGGAGTAAATACAACCTCCTTTAACTGACCGTTACGTTCAATCTGCATTTTTAAGGGTTTTCCGTTACTGCCCGAAAAAACAGCGGATAATTCCTTATTGCGATTTATTACCACACCGTCAACGGAAATTATCATATCGCCTTCTTTAAGTCCCGCAATTTTTCCGGGACTCAGGTTACCCGACGGGGTTGTTACCTCGTCAATGCGGATAACCATTACGCCTCTTGTATACAGGCGTATTCCAAACACGTTACCGCCGGGTACAACATACTTTCTTTGAGTTACGGTAACCTTCGCTTTTTTTACAGGGAAAACATTAAACAGCTTTATCGAGGTGACATATTCTGCCTCACTTGTATCCGGACTTCTGAACTTTGAGCCTACCAACGCCTGACAGACATATGCCTTTCCTGCGTTATTTAAGTGATCATATTCCGAAACGGTCATAACATCAGGAATCCTGACGTAGCCAATCATAAGAAGCATCATAACTGCACTTACGGCAAAAAAACAGATCACACTAAAAATCCGAATGCATTTGCGCACGAAATCACCTCCGGATTTAGTATGACCTGAAAAAATTAAAATATTAAAAAGTGCTGTCCAAAAAGGACAGCACTTAAAAATTTAAAAAATTATTTCGTAACCGGAAGAGACTCAATCATCATAATCATATCAAGATAGAAATCAACAAGAGCATCCCTTGAAACACCGATTCCGATTGCATTTCCGTGGTCACCTACGCTTACAGGCATAACATTCCATATACCTGCAGGGATATTGCCCGGTTCATAGTCCTTGTGTGGTGCATTGAACGGATAAAGTGCAGAATTAACACTTACAAGACCGTCATTAGCAAACCACTCTTCGCTCAACTCATAATCAGTAATTCTGTTATTTTTATAGCTGCCGATCATTAAAGAGAACGGCTGAAGAACTGCAAAAGTACTTGGCATAGGAAGGTATGTACCCGTGAGAGAAAGTTTTTCAGAAGTATCGAAAGCATACGAAAAATAATATGTTTCGTCATCCATTTCTATATAGTCGTTAAGTTCAAGCAAAGTATCGGGAGCCATATCATACATAGCGGTATCTTCCCAATGGTTGAGCATAACTACTATAGCTTCCAACATTCTCTGCTCTGTCGGCTTCTCGCCCGGAACATATGTCAGACCGAACTGTTCAAGGTGGAAATCAACATATCCATTCAAAAGTGAACGACCCAGAACACCCGCATACGTATACGCAGCAGTAGTCATAAGTAAAGAAAGATTAAGCTGGTCGGAAATATAATATAGTGTTGTTCCGTTATTAGGAGAGCAAACAGTCACAATCGAATGGACAAAATCATCCTTTCCGCCTTTAAAAAGCGGTGAACAATCGTCAGGAGCTGCAGCAATTTCTTCAGCACTTCCCTGTGCAAGTAAAGCCTGGAGAAGTCGGATTGTATTTCCGCCGAAGCTATGACCGATAAGGTTGATTTTGTTTGTATAACCGTTTTCATCTTTTTCGCCCCAACCCTCAAAAAGAGGTTCGGCGTAAGTTCTTCCGTAACGGCTGTGATTATGCTTAGCAGCATGCGCAGCACCATAGTCAACAGTTGTTCCCGTCAGCTGTGCATAAAGCTCGCATGCTCTGTCCCAGTTACTTGAAAGAGGTCCCACAGAAGCCGCATAACACTCGTAGCCTGCCGCCTCAATCTCTTCTACAAGATTACATGCATTAGCGCCCCAATAAGCAAGATCCTGGTCAATTCCTTCATCTTCACCCCAACCAAGGAAGCCGTGGACAAGAACGTAAGGATATTGTTTTTCGTTTTCACTCTTTTGTTCGGGCAAAACAAACCCCGGAACAAAAGAAACAAACAACATCACAAATGATACCCAGACAGACAATAAAGCTTGCATAGTAACACCTCTATTCTTCTATATACAGTGTTATTTTAATACAAAAACGCAAATATGTCAACAATATATTGTAATTTCAGGGTTTTTGTTCTGTACTGTTTTCTAATATTCTGTTGCTTAAATATCAAAAATATTCAGATTTGTTTCCGGATTCACTCTTCTGTTTACATCACCATTCAACACAGTAACATAAATTTCCGCGGTAATACTTATTACTGCATTATTAAGGTGACCGCCAAAAAACTTATAGTTTTTGTCTGACAACGCAATATGCAGATGAAGATACGGTACATCATCTTTTCTTGTAATGTTGCCGTTTAATGCAATCATTTCAAACTGCTGATTAAATGTTTTTGGAAAATACCGTCCTTCTTCAAGCGAATAATAACCGACAGTAACATCGTTAACCGCACCAAGTCCCTGCACGGTCGCTGACCTGATATTTTCATTGTTGCAAAGTTCTGTAAGTGAAGCCATAATCTCATCACCTACATCAAGCCTTACAACATAAACGTTATCAATTCTCTTATATTCCATAATTCACCTCATAAAAAAAGACGGCACAAGGCCGTCTTTTAATTAATTATACGTTTGCTTCAAGATATTCAACTACGTCTTTAACCGTTACAAGAGTAGGAAGAACTCTGTCGGGAATTGAGATTTCATACTTTTCTTCGATAAGGCAAATCATATCGAAAAGTTCAAAAGAGTTAAGACCAAGGTCTGAAGTAAGTACATCTTCCGGATTAACCTCTGTAATACGGCCGTCTGTGTAGTCCTGAAGCATTTCAAGCAAATCTGTTCTGATATCCATAGTTATTTTCCTTTCTTATTTTGAGGCTGCAGCTTTTTCTTCATTACGCTTGCGCCAAATTTCATTGTAAATTTCTTCTGTTGCAAGAGAAATCTTAGTTACTGAAAATTCCTTTGCATGGGGATAAACGTACCATGTATCGTCAATAGTGTTAAGGTCGATACAGTCCATACGCTGACCGAAACGGTAATTATACTCAACGTGAACAGCATACTGTCCGGCTGATTCAATTTTCATTTCAAACGGCTCGCCGTCATAATCCCTGATACCTGTAACTCTGAAACCGTTCATATCGTGGATAACCTTAGCGTTACCAAGACGAACATAACCCTTTGAGTTCGGAAGGTCATTGACGTGACATTCGCTTTCAAAGTAATATGTACCCGCAAGAACTTCCTTTTTAACCTGTTCACGTTCCCACTTGTACCAATCACTTGCAAACTTGAACTCTGTTTCGCCTTTATCTGCAACGAGCTCACCGTATTCATTAAGAGTCCATGATTTTCCGCAGTGTTCGCAGAAAATTTTAGTTCCCTTGGAATTCATCTTGTATTCCGTCATACAGCTCGGGCACTGATAGAGAACCTTGTGAAGACCTTCAGCACGCTTTCTGTAAGACATCTTTACTCTGTTCTCGCTCTGCCAACGGAAATCATCGTTGTACATAGCTTCTCTGCATTTAGCTGTGATTTCGTCCGGTGTCATAGCCTTGATTTCATCAGGAGTAAGAATCTGCTCCATTGTAGTATGAAGACCTGTAACAAATCTCTTCTTATGGTCACCCCAGAACGGGTCATAGATATGATGTCCCTTGCAGTTAAGCACTACAACAGGCACCTTGTGATGCTTGATAAGCTGACCGATAGCATCGGGAATAACTTCAGTTACACCGCAAAGAGAATATCTTGCCTCGGCGTAAATACCGAAGATCTGATTTTCTTTAAGAGCCTGTCTTGCAACTCTGAGCAAGCTGATGTCTGCAGTGTACTTTCTCTTAGGTACTGTACCGGCTATACGAAGAAGATGTTCTCTTCCGATATAGTCGTCAACTGCTGCCGGATGAATAGCTCTGTAAGGAGCAATTGCTGCCATCATAACATAGAAATCATAGAAAGAGTTGTGATTACACAACATAATATATGGCGGCTTTAAGCCATCCATTCTGATTTTTTCAATTTTCTCAAGATGATGAGCTCTTCTGATATTACAATAAGCCCATACCGCAGGAAGCAAATAGGCTCTTGTCTTAACAACAGGTTTGTTTATGTCAAACTTTTTTGTTTCGGGTGCGCCGCCACGGACGTACCTGCCATATTCTTTTGACACACACATACACCTCCACAATAAACATTGACGTGATTATATCATATTTGAAATCGTTTATCAACCTAATTTGCAAAAACCTATATAATTTACAAAATTTACATATGTTTGCTTTGTTCTTTATACAAATTAAAACAAATTCCATGGAAATTGTTTGTTATCCGGAACAGATGAAATTCTGATTTCATCACAATCCCACTTAAAAGCTATCTCGCTTGACCAAAGTGCTACATTGCATCGGTTATCCTTACTTCCGTACTTTCCGTCACCTATCAACGGCAACTTGCGCGAAGCAAACTGAATTCTTATCTGATGTGACCTTCCCGTATAAAGAAGAATGCTCAACAAAGACATATCTTCAACATGTGACACAAGTTCATATTCAAGCTTTGCTTTTTTAACACCTTTTCGTTCCCTTTTGACAACATAGCTTTTATTCTTAGAAGAATCTTTAAAAAGCAGATCTTCAAGGACTGCAGAATCAGCCTCAGGTCTTCCCGAAACAACTGCAAGATATTTTTTTCTGAATGTTCCGTTTTGTATCTGCTTTGAAAGGTTTGCTGCAGTTTTCTGATTTTTAGCAAAAACCATTGTACCGCCGACAGCTGTATCAAGCCGATGAACAGGGAAAACCGGCGAATCCAACTGTTGCGACAAAAGCTTCACCATATCCTGTGTATTGTCATTCTGTGAAGAGACTCCGACAGGTTTTATACAGGCAACGAAATCATTGTTTTCAAACAAAATCTCAATCATCTTTAACACACTCTGCAAGACTTTCCGTTATCTTCTTAAGCTTTGCCATTTCCTTTATAAAAGAAATAATCTGCATCGCATTTGCACCTGACTTCAGTTCCTCACTTGCAGATGACATAAGAACCTTAATATCTTCCAGCCTGAATTTAATCTCATCCTTTTCATCCTGAGGCATCGGAATGTTTTTCTTTTTATTCTTAAGGGCTTTGTTAAGTATTTTTTCAAGGTCTGAAATTTCTTGCGTAAGATCAGACAGCTTTTCAAATCCGATTGCCCTGCCCTCTTCATCTCTGATTATCATTAATTCACCAACCTAAAAAACAAGCACAGAAAAAAATTCTGTGCTTGAATAATATCAAATTATTTCTGCTCCTGAAGGAACTTGAAGCTGAGAGCACCTGTCTCTTTGCTGAGCTTTGCAACTTCTGTATTGAGTGCTGCCTTGTTATAAACAATAGACTTAACTTCCTTACCGTCAGCATCAAGATACATATAGTTCATATATGCGCCCTTGAAATAGCCGAGCTTCTCACGCATCATCTGCATAATGTTTTCCGGAACACCGATATATGCAGCAGCTTCTGCTTCTGTCATGTAATCGTTGTTTGCTGCAGCCTCTACAGCCTCGCCCTGAGTGTCAACAGCGTTGTTTTTAGCCGTAACAGCATATGTTACGCAAAGCGCAATAACGCAAAGAATTGCAACTACTGAAGAAATAATTGTGTTTTTCATTATTAAAACTCCTTATGTTTAAATTAACGTTAGTATAATAACACACTAACAAATATATTTCAATCGGTTTTATAAATATATTTTTCTGCTTATTCCCAATCCTTCCAGATTTCAGGCTTGTAACCAACCGTTGCTTTTTTGCCGTTACGTACAATCGGGGTTTTAAAAAGCGACTGATTTTCAAGAAGCTTTTCTTCAATTGCCTCTTTGCTTGCAAGGTATTTAATAAAGCAATCCTCATAAGCTTTTGATTTTTCGTCGATAAGCTCGTCCATACCGCCGACAGCACTTTTAATATTGCGGTACTCCCCTTCGCTCATCCCGTATTTCACAAGGTCAACAAACTGATATTTTATTCTTCTTTCTTTAAAATATCTTTCTGCTTTCTTTGTGTCAAAACATTTTGCTTTTCCGTAAATCTGAATGTTCATATTATCACCCGTTAACAGTTTTTTGTCTTGATTATTATACTTTAAAATGTTAATATTGTAAAGACGGAGTGATGAAATGAACATAAAATGTCCCGATTATATCAATACTGCTTTCAGACTGCTTGAACAAAGCGGTTTTAAAGCTTATGCCGTCGGCGGATGTGTTCGCGACAGTCTTATGGGTAAAACGCCTGATGATTGGGATATGACGACCTCGTCAACGCCTGAACAGACAATGGAAGTTTTTAAGGATTTCCGGGTTATTCCGACAGGACTCAAGCACGGTACGGTAACAGTTATAATTGACGGTAATCACATTGAAATCACAACAATGCGTGTTGACGGTGAATATCACGATAACCGTCGGCCAGAAAGTGTATGTTTCACAACTGAAATTGAGCAGGATCTCAGCAGACGCGATTTTACAGTTAATGCAATGGCATATAACCACACAGACGGACTTGTTGATATATTCGGCGGACAGGAAGACCTTAAAAAGAAAACCATCCGTTGCGTTGGTAATCCCGACAAAAGATTCAACGAGGATGCGTTGAGAATTATCCGCGCATTACGTTTTGCATCGGTTCTTAATTTCGGAATTGATAAAGATACATCTGACAGCATCATTAAAAACGTTTCGCTTCTTAATAACGTAGCAAAGGAAAGAATCCGAGTTGAACTCGTCAAGCTTTTGCGCGGAACTGCTGTTGAAAGAATTCTGACAGATTATAAGGAAATCATTTTCAATATCATTCCTGAACTTCGTACACTTGACGGTTTCAGGCAGGACACACCGTATCATATTTATGACGTTTGGACGCACACGGTAAAGGTTGTTGCAAACGTTAAAAACACTCAGGAATTGCGTGTAGCTGCTCTTTTGCACGATATTGCAAAGCCTGACTGCTTTACAACTGATGAAAAAGGAATCGCTCATTTCAAAGGACATCCCGAACTGAGTGCTGAAAGAGCAAGAGAAATCCTTAAATCGCTCAGATTTTCAAACGCATTTATCGAAACGGTTTATAATATAATACTTCTTCACGATATGTACCCTGACGGAAACAGGAAAACCGTTGCACGTTTTTGTTCAAAATATTCGCCTGATATTATCAGGTTGACACTTGAACTTATGCGCGGAGACACAGCAGGTAAAAACCCTGAATTTGCAGAGGAACAGTTTGATTCATACAGTCTTGCCGAAAAGCAGATTGATGAAATAATTGAAACAAATCTTTGTTTGAAAGTATCTGACCTTGATATAAACGGTGAAGATCTCAAGGCTGAGGGATTCAGCGGTAAGGAGATTGGGGTAGTACTAAACACCCTTTTAGAGATTGTTATTGAAGAGAAAATCATTAACAAAAAAGAAATTTTACTCGATACTGTAAGAAAGTTTAAAAATAAATAAAAAAGTTTCAAAAAAGGGTTGACATCCTTAAAGGTTTTTGTTATAATTTCACTCGTTCGCTGAGGACAAAAACCGAATATGCGAGAGTGGCGGAATCGGCAGACGCGCACGTTTGAGGGGCGTGTGGTAATCCCGTACGGGTTCAAGTCCCGTCTCTCGCACCATAGTGAGTATTCATAACACAAGTGAATACTCACTTTTCTTTTTTTACATTTCCTCATAGTTAAATTTGATATAATTTGTTATGTATCGAGCAGGTTTGTAGCCTGCTCTTTTTTGTTATGCCGTGAGATATTCTACGGCTACACCTTGTCTTGCTTCAAGGACTATATTCTCCTCTTTAACAGGATTTTCAATAACCCCGATAAATCGGTAATGGATTATGATTTTCTGTGTTTTGTTCTTTCCCTTACCCTCAATAGAATGGACTTCAATTTTCTCAATGAGCTCATTCAAGAGTGCAGGTGTTAGTGTTTCCATCTGCATAAACTTACGGACCGCAAAAGTAAACTGCTCTTTGCTTGTACGCAGGTTTTCTATCTCTGAAAGCTCTTCTTGGTATTGCCTGATTTTTAGTTTCAGCTCGTCACGCTCTGTTTCATACTTCTGTGAGAGCTGCATAAAGCTTTCCTCATTGACAATACCGTTGATGTGCTTTTCAAAGAGCTTTTCATACATCACAGCAATCTCTTTGGTTCTTGCAACAGATTTATCAATACTGCTTTCAAGAAACTTCTGCTGATTGAGTATGCTTTTATTCGTCTTTGCTTCAAGAATGTCTGCGAAGGCTTCTTCATCTTCAATGAGAAAGCTTGCAAGACTTCTCAACTCAAGCATCACAATCTGTTCCAAGGAATCAGCTCTGACATAATGTGTGCCCTCACAAGTGCCTCTGCGACCTTTGTAGTTGGAACACATAAAGTACTTAATATCAGTATTTGGATGATTGACATTGAACCATAAGGGACTTCCGCAATCGGCACAGTATAACAATCCGCAGAACATATTCTTTTCAGCGTGTTCGGGATTCGGTGCTCTGCGTTTTGCTTTGGCTTTCATCTTCTGAACAGTTTCAAAAGTGTTTCTGTCAATTATAGGCTCGTGAACATTTTTGAAAATCTTCCAATTTTCTTCGGGATTCTGAAGTCTTTTCTTGTTTTTGAAGTTCTTGGAATAGGTTTTGAAGTTGATAACATCACCGCAGTATTCCTGTTGAGCAAGAATTTTCTGAACAGTTGTCTTACACCATTTATACGGGTCAGGTTGAGTTTTCTTACCGCCTTTGTTAAGACCTTTACTCTGCCAATATGCCATCGGTATCATCACTTTGTTTTCCTGAAGTATTCGGGCAATAGTTTCATTACCTTTACCCTCAATACACATTGCGAAGATACTTTTGACCACTTCAGCAGCTTCGGTATCAACAATCCATTTCTTTTTGTTCTGCGGGTCTTTCATATACCCGTAAGGCGGTTGAGATAACGGCTCACCGAGATTTCCTCTTATGCGGTGAGAACTCCTGACTTTTCTTGAAATATCCCTTGCATACATCTCATTCATAATATTCTTGAACGGTGCAATTTCGTTATCACCTTCATTACTGTCAACCAAGTCGTTAACTGCTATGAATCTGATGTTATGCTCAGGAAAGAAGTTATCCGTATAGTGACCGACGGAAACATAATCTCTGCCGAGACGGGATAAGTCTTTCACCATAACGGTTGTTACATATCCCATTTCGATATCTTCAAGCATTGCCTGAAAACCGGGTCTGTTGAAATTCGTTCCCGTATAGCCGTCATCAACATAATACTTTGTGTTGGTGAGCTTCAATTCTTTTGCTTTTTGTGAGAGCAACTTTTTCTGGTTACCTATTGAGTTGCTTTCGCTGTCTGTACCGTCATCACGGGACAAACGGCAATAGGTGGCTGTTATGCCAAAATTATCTGACTGCATTTATCCTCCCTTCTCCGGCAGTCGAATTTACATATTCTGTATTAAGTGTATTTATATCATCGGCATTTGTCAAATGTGCAAAATCGCTTCCGATAAAAGCTGATATTTTTTCTTTCATTGTTTTGTTTTCTTTGGTGCTGAATTTTTGGGTAACAGTATATTTTACACCGTTAATTTCATATTCTTCGGTTTCAGGTTTTTTAATTTTACCC
>JAZSID010000086.1:0-2110 GCA_045533625.1 Acutalibacteraceae bacterium
GGGTCAGATTTAGAATATACAGCATGGCCGACACCGTAGATCAGACCTGCGTGGTCAAAGGCTTCTTTGTGAAGGAGTTTTCTCAGGTATTCAGAAACTTCCTCTTCATTTTCCCAATCGGAAACCTGATGTTTCATGTCTTCGAACATGCGCACAACTTTGATGTTGGCACCACCATGTCTAGGTCCCTTTAAAGAGCCAATCGCTGCGGCTATTGTGGAGTAAGTGTCGGTAAGAGAACTCGTCACTACGTGCGTTGTGAAGGAAGAGTTATTACCGCCGCCGTGTTCCATATGTAAAATAAGTGCAATATCAAGAATCTTTGCCTCGAGCGGAGTATACTTTTTATTGGAGCGGAGAATACGAAGAATATTCTCAGCAGTCGAAAGTTCCGGTAAAGGTCGATGAATATAAAGACTCTTTCCGTGCGTGTAATGGCGATAAGCCTGATAGCCGTAAATCGCGAGCATCGGAAAAAGACTGATCAACTGTAGCGACTGACGAAGGACATTTTCGAGAGAGGTGTCATCCGCTCTGTCGTCGTAAGAGTACAGTGTAAGTACGCTTCGTGCAAGCGTGTTCATCATGTCACGGCTCGGTGCTTTCATAATAATGTCACGGACAAAACTGGTCGGAAGAGAACGATAATATCCGAGTAATTCCTTGAATTTGTCAAGTTCTTCCTGATTTGGAAGATCGTCAAACAGAAGGAGGTAAGCAACTTCTTCAAAGCCGAGACGGTCATCGTTATCAAAGCCTGTGACCAGATCTTCTACATTGTATCCACGGTAAAACAGTTTGCCATGGGTAGGTACCTGTTCGCCGTTTACAATTTTATTGGCACGGACATCTGAAATATTCGTGAGACCGGCTAAAACACCTTTGCCGTTTAAGTCTCTGAGTCCGCGTTTTACTTCATATTTTGTAAAAAGTTCCTGCTCGATAATTCCTGCATCGCGGGAGAGCTCGGCAAGTCTGACAATATCCGGTGTAATGTCAGAAAAAACGTTATGTTCCATAAGAATCCCACCTTTCAAATTTTTCTATTAAACTCACTCTATAAATATAACATGAAGAAAAAAGTGTGGGCAAGGTTTTTTGAAAAATGTAAGAAATTGTTTACATTTTATTTAGTGGACTTTTTTGATAAAAAAAAGTAAGATAAAATGGAATACTTTGTAAAGGGAGAGAATAGCATATGGAAACAAAAGACATTATCAAGCATATTGACCACACGCAACTGAAAGCATTCTGTACATGGGCTGATATAGATAAACTGTGCGGCGAAGCAATTCAGTACGGTGCGGCTTCAGTCTGCATTCCGCCGTCCTATATCAAACGTGCTCATGATAAGTATGGTGATGCGCTTAATATCTGTACGGTCGTGGGATTTCCGCTTGGATACAGTGTGACGGATGCGAAAGTAGCAGAGACACGTCAGGCGATAGAAGACGGTGCAAAAGAAATTGACATGGTAATTAACATCGGTGATGTGAAAAATGGTGATTTCGGAAAAGTGGAGCAGGAAATCATCACTTTAAAACGCGAATGCGGAAATCTGATTCTGAAGGTGATCGTGGAGACCTGCTATCTGACGGAAGAAGAAAAGAAGAGACTTTGTCAGATTGTGACCGATGCAGGGGCAGATTATATCAAAACTTCTACCGGTTTCGGAACCGGCGGAGCTACACTTGAGGACATCCGCCTTTTTAAAGAAAACATCGGAAGCGCCGTGCGTATGAAGGCAGCCGGCGGTGTAAATTCAAGAGAGGATTTTGAAGCGTTTTTGGCGGAAGGCTGTGAGCGTATCGGATCCAGTTCGGGAATTGCACTGTTGACGAAAAACGACTGACAAAATGCTTGACTTTTGATACCCCTTTTGAGATAATACAATCGGTGTACTGAGGTCAGTACAAAAAAGGAACCGACCGCGAAGGCGGTTAAAAAATACACAATTTCAAGGAGGACTACATAATATGGCAACAAAAGCGTATTATCCAATCAACGAGATCGGTGCTGGAAAAGTAGGTTTTTCTAAAACTCGTTCTATCATCGAAGCAGCTTTCTATGGTAACAATGTGGTTAAAGTTAACACATTAAAAGAGGCATA